>NZ_JAJEPR010000014.1:0-84624 GCF_020686945.1 Fusicatenibacter faecihominis
GCCTCGTTCAGTCGCCTTGTCGATGAAAAAACATTCTGCGTTATTTAACTGAAAGTCAATGAGACAGCACACTAGGAGCCGTAATTGCAAAAAAATATGCCCCGTATCCGAAAATTCTGATTTTCAGATACGGGGCACCATTATTTATCTTTCTTTCACTCAATCCATCGGTTCTGCCGGCACAAACACTCTCTCGGAGTGCACCTCTGCAGGCATCTGTTCCTTTGCTCTTTCGACCGCCTCTTCACAAAAATATTCCTGCGCGCAGACGAGATTCTTTCCGCGTTTGTCGATCTTCACATACGTTCCATCCGGCTGAAGGATCTGCGCTTTCACATTATCTGCCAGCTGGATATCAAGAATATGGCGGATCTCTTTCATAATGGAAGCGTCTTCTACCGGGAAGAGGATCTCTACCCGTTTATCCAAGTTTCTGGGCATCCAGTCGGCGCTACCCATGTAGATCTCTTCCTGGCCGTTGTTGAGGAAGTAGAAGATCCGGGCGTGCTCCAGGAAATTGCCGACCAGGGAGCGGACGCTGATGTTCTCACTGATCCCCGGAATTCCCACTTTCAGACAGCAGATTCCGCGGATGATCAGCTCCACTTTTACCCCTGCTGCGGAAGCTTCATAAAGAGCTGCGATGACCTCCTTATCGCAGAGGGAGTTCATCTTCGCAATGATATGCGCCGGTTTTCCCTGTCTTGCATTGCTGGTTTCCCTGCGGATCAGGCTGATAAATTTATTCCGTAGCCAGAGGGGGGCCAGGCTCAGCTTGTTCCATTTTCTCGGCTCGGAATAACCAGACAGCATATTGAAGACTGCTGTGGCATCCTCTCCGATCGGCTCTGAGCAGGTCAGAAGACCACAGTCGGTATAAAGTTTCGCCGTGGAATCGTTGTAGTTTCCGGTACCCAGATGCACATAACGGCGGATGCCGTCCTCCTCCCGGCGGACCACCAGCGTGATCTTACTGTGTGTCTTTAAGCCCACCAGGCCATAGATGACATGACAGCCTGCCTTCTCCAGCATCTTCGCCCAGATGATGTTGTTTTCCTCATCGAAGCGGGCCTTCAGCTCTACAAGGACGGAAACCTGCTTGCCGTTCTCTGCTGCCTGAGCCAGAGCTGCGATGATCGGAGAATTGCCGCTGACACGGTAAAGGGTCTGCTTGATGGCCAGAACGTCCGGGTCCTTCGCCGCCTGCTTGACGAAATTCACCACAGGATCGAAAGTCATATACGGATGATGGAGGAAGATATCCCCTCTCCGGATCTGGGTGAAAATATCGTCGTCGTTCATCATCGCAGGTACAGGCTGGGGCTTGTAGGAGGGATGCTTCAGATGGTCGAAGCCCTCCATTCCGTACATTTTCATGAGGAAGGTCAGGTCCAGCGGACCGCCCACAGTGAAGACATCGTCGCCCTGAATATGGAATTCTTTTTTCAGGATCTTTAAGAGACGGGAATCCATGCCGTCCTGAACGCCCAGACGGATAACTTCGCCCCATTTTCTCTTTTTCAGCTGTTTCTGAATCTCATTTAAGAGATCTGCTGCCTCATCCTCGTCGATCGTGAGGTCCGCATTCCGGATGATCCGGTAGGGATCGGCGCAGATCACATCGTAATTGAGGAAAAGCTGGCCGATGTTCCGCTCGATGATCTCCTCCAGAAGGATGACCCGCTTCTCTCCGTCTTTTCCGTCAGGCAGATGCACCAGACGGGGCAGCACAGAGGGAACCTGCACCGTGGCGAAATCCAGTTTTTTCTCGGGGTCGTCTTTTTTCGCAATCAGGGCCCCGATATTCAGAGACTTGTTCCGGATCAGCGGGAACGGGCGGGAAGAATCCACGGCCATCGGTGTCAGCACCGGATAAACGTTCTCCTCAAAATAACGGTCCACAAAGGCGCCCTGCTCTTTCGTCAGATCCTCGTGGCTCACCACAACCTCCAGGCCGTTCTGTTTCAGCGCTGGAAGCAGGGAACGGCTGTAGGTGGAATACTGCTGATTCACCAGCTCATGGGCCTGCTTTAAGATCAGCTCCAGCTGCTCGGAGGCCGTAAGCCCCGCGAGGTCTTTTTTCGTATAGCCCGCATGGACCATATCTTTTAAAGAAGCCACGCGGATCATGAAAAACTCATCCAGGTTGGACTCGGTGATGCTCAAAAATTTCAGCCGCTCAAAAAGGGGCAGATTCTTGTCTCTCGCCTCGCTTAACACTCTCTCGTTAAATTTGATCCAGCTCAGTTCCCGGTTCGTGTAATAGCTCGGATCCATATACATGCTCAGTTCTTTTTCCATTGCTCTTCCCTCCCCTTATATATGTTTCTTCTGATGAATCGAAGTCCGGATGCTGAAAACCTCCTCGAAAAAGGCTGCTTTCTCGGTAAAAAGTCCTCTCTCCAGCGTGATGTCCTCTGGCGTATCCACCTGAATGATCAACTCCTTGTCTTTCAGGCTTACCTTGACATTTTCAAATTTCTGCTTGTGGCTCCGGTCGCAGGCATTGGCCACTCGAAGGATTGCCGCCAGCTTGGCCACCGTAAGATATTCGGAACGGTCGAGATCGGTCTCCCGGCTCAGCTCCTCGTAATACGGAAATTCCGTGGTATTGAATTTGACAATGTAGGCAATGATCTCCCGCTCTTTTCTCGAAAGACCGATGATCTCTGTCGCCATGATGATCTGGTAGGAACAGTCCGCCGGATCGCTGAGGGAAATATACTTGCCACAGCCATGAAGAATCACGGCAATCTGAAGCAGAAGACGCTCCCGGCTTCCGAGACCATGAATCTTTTTCATGCGGTCAAAAATCTGCAGGCCCAGATTTTCCATGATCCGGATATGGCTCTTGCTGCACTGGTAACGCTTGGCGATATTTCTGGCAGAGGCGAGGATATCTTCGTCGAAATTGTGACCAGCCCGGATGATGCGTTTTCTTTGGGCATAATCGTAGGCGTTTCCGTCGTTGAGGTTGAGGCCCGGCATCCAGATGCTCTCAGCTCCCATGGCGGAGATAAACTCGCTGCAGATGATCAGCGTCGGCACAATCAGGGAAATGCTCTCCTCCGGCAGCTCGAAACGTTCTGCTGCCACAGAGGGTTCCACATGAACCACACCGTCATAGATCGTCTGAAATTCCTCCAGAGAAACAGACTGCTTTTTGGAAAGGCCTCCCAGATAATCACCGACCAGAATTACGTTGGAAACCTCTCGGTCCTTCACATACATTTTCTTGAAATTCTGAAGCTCGCTTCTCGTCAGCTCCTGAACCAGCTCCTCGAAATGGCCGTACATATGCTCCATGGCGGCCACCCGCTCGCGGATACGGAGGTTTCCGATGCGGATATTCTGGGTGGAAACCAGGCTGTCCTTGTCAAAAAGGGACACCTGCACGCTGCCGCCTCCCACATCAAGGATGGCGGTGCCTTTTTCGATAATCCGGTTGAACTCGTTGGCCTGAGCTGCGATGGACTTGTAATCCAGGAAACGCTGCTCGGCATTGTCGAGCACCTCGATCTTAAGGCCGGTCTTTTTCTCCAGATAATCCAGAAGGATCACCCGGTTTTTCGCCTCCCGGATCGCACTCGTGGTGTAGGCCCGGTAAGCCTCCACCTTGTAGCTTTTCATGATGGAGATGAAATCGTTCAGCACGAGGCAGAGCTCCTCGAGCTTCTCCGTGCTGATCTTTCCGGTGGCGTAGGTGTCTTTTCCCAGCTCCAGACGGTTCCGGATGCAGTCGATCTCCCGCATGCCTTTTCCCCTGGAAAGCTCAAAAATCTTCAATTCCATCTCGGAGGAGCCGATATCGATGGCTCCAAACAATGTATACTGCATATAAATCCCCCTTTCCCTTTTATGGCAGGTCGCTTAAGCTTTCTGACCGCAGAGGTAATCGATAAACTGCTGTGCCGTCCGTCCGGAGAGGCCGCCGTGGTTCAGCTCCCACTGATTTGCCTTGAGAAGAAGCTCCTCCTCGGGCATATCGATGTGATATTTCTCCGCCAGGGTCCGCACGATGTTCTGGAATGCCTTCTTATCCGGCGCGCCGAAATAGATCGTCACACCGAAACGGTATACCAGGGAAAGCTTCTCCTGAACGGTATCGTTTGTGTGAAGCTCCTCGTCCCGGTCCTCCTTGTCTTTGAAGGTCTCCCGTACCAGATGACGGCGGTTACTGGTGGCGTAGATCAGGATATTGTCCGGCTTCCGTTCCAGACCGCCTTCGATGACTGCCTTCAGATATTTGTATTCGATCTCAAATTCTTCAAAAGAAAGATCGTCCATGTAAATGATGAAGCGGTAGTTCCTGTTTTTGATCTGAGCGATGACCTCGTTCAGATCCTGGAACTGATGCTTGTAAACCTCGATGATTCGTAAACCTCTGTCGTAGTATTCGTTGAGAATACCTTTGATACTCGTGGATTTTCCGGTTCCCGCATCTCCAAAAAGGAGGCAGTTGTTGGCCGGCCGGCCCTCCACGAAGGCCTCTGTATTGTCGATGAGCTTTTTCTTGGCCGCCTCGTAACCCACGAGATCGCTCAAGTGTACATGGGCGATCTTCGTGATGGGCACGATATGAACGCCATCCTCGTCGTGAGCCACGCGAAAAGCCTTGTGAAGGCCCAGCTTGCCCACGCCGAAATCCTTATAAAACTCACTCATATCCTTCTTGAACTCGTCGATAGACTCGGTGCTTCCCAATCGGCGGCTCAGCTCGCAGATCCGGTCGCGGATGCGCTTGTTGAACATTTTTCCCTGGTCGTCGGAGCCTTTGTAATCGGCGATCATGGCGTAGCAGGAAGTCTCGAGAGCTTTTTCCACAGCCCCGAAATCAAAATCATAAAGCTCCTTGAAAATCTCAAAATCATGGTAGGCAAGCTCGTTGATGCTGCCGCTGATCTCTCCCCGGATCTCACTGGCCGTACTGAACGCATTTTCGTTGTTCACCAGAAGGTAGGTCAGATAGGTGTGCCAGAGATTTCCCTCGAAGCCATAGGTGCCTGCCAGATCCACCAGGCCGTGAATGCACTCATAGTAAAGACCGCGAAGATCTTCCTCGTTGTAGTATTCGCTGCCCGCGTGGTCAAAGATCCAGGCCATGTCCTCGAGGATCTGTCCGTTTTCAAAATTACGGTATACGATCAGTTCATGTATCCTTGTCATAGCTTTTTTCAAACTCCTCTTGTTGTCTTTAGTAATTGCCCAGGATCCGCATATTATTTGCTTCCTCGCGGATGCCTCGGAGCGCGTTTTTCACGCCGCCGTCGTTTAAATTTCCCTCAAAATCGATGAAGAACCGGTACTCCCAGTTTCTGCCCGGAATGGGGCGAGACTCGATCTTGGTCATATTCAGATTGTTGTAAATGAAATGAGACAGGATGTTATAAAGGCTTCCGCTCGTATGGGGCACCTCGAAGGAAATGCTGATCTTCTTCGCATCCCAGCGGAAAATCCGCTGATTGGTCACGATGATAAATCTCGTGGAATTGGCCTCGTTGTCGTAGATCTTGTCCGCCAGAACTTTGAGGCCGAACTTCTCTCCTGCATAGGCGCTGGCGATGGCCGCCTGGGTTTTATCCCCGTCCTCTTTCACTTTTTTGGCCGCCATGGCAGTATTTACCATGGGAATCTGTTTCCAGTCCCGGTGCGTGCCCAGATATTCCTTGCACTGGGAAAGCGCCTGGCTGTGGGAATAGACGGTCTTGATATCGGAAAGCTCCGCATCGGGAAGACCCAGAAGGTTGTGCTGGCAGCGGATCACCTGCTCTCCCACGATATAGTTCTCAAACTCCATCAGAAGGTCGTACATATCGCTGACGCTGCCCGCCGTGGAATTTTCGATCGGAAGGACCGCAAAGTCCGCGGAACCCTCGGCGATCGCCTCCATGGCATCCCGCCAGTGCTCCACATGGAAGGAAGTGATGTCATCCTGGAAAAAGGCTTTCATCGCCGCCTCGCTGTAGGCTCCTTCCACGCCCTGGAAGACCACCCGGACCCGGGATTTCTCGATCTCTTCCACAGCGATAAAGGGAAGCCGGCCTACCACGCCGTTCTGGGCGAGAAGCTGGTACTGCAGCTTCCGGCTCATGGACATGATCTGCTGGAAAAGCTCCTCGATGCCGTGGCGGTTGAAATCATTATCCGCCAGCTCTGTCACCGCCCGGATTTTTTCCTCCTCCCGGGCGCGGTCAAACACTTTTTTTCCTGTACTGATTTTATATTCTGCCACCTCGGAGCTGATCTTCATCCGTTTCTGGAAAAGGCCCACGATCTCCTTATCGATGGCGTCAATCTCATTTCGCAGCTCCAATAAGTTCTCCATGTAATTCTCCTTTTAACTCTTTCATCGTTTTTCCATAAATGGGATGGCGCTTGTAGGGTGCAATCTCCGCCATGGGATCCACCACAAAATCACGGTTCTGCATATCGATATGTGGAATCGTGAGCTCGTCGGAATCCATCACCAGATCATCGTAGAAAATGATATCGAGATCCAGCGTTCTCGGCCCCCAGCGAAGCACCCGCTCTCTTCCATGCTCCGCCTCAATGCGGTGAAGCTCCGCAAGAAGCTCCTCCGGTGTGAGAAGGGTCCGCACCTCCATGGCCCCGTTGAGGAAATCATCCTGCTCCACGCCGCCGTAAGGCTTCGTCACAATCAGGGTGGAAACTTTTGTGACCGTGGTGTCTTTGATGGTTCCTACTTCTTTGATCGCTTCCTGAACCGTCTTCTCCGTCTCGCCCATGTTGGCTCCCACAGCGATGTAGGCTGTGTGCCAGCCCCGCTCGATCTCCACGGAAACCGTATCCAGCGGAAGATTGACCGGAGCCCAAGGTTTCTTGATCTCCAGATGGATCTTCTCCAGGCCTTTCGTCGTCAGAAGAAGCTCCCGGCAGAGATTCTCTGCTGCAGCCTCCAGAAGCTTGTAGGTGTTTTTGCTCATGTAATCTTTGATCTGATTGCTGATCTCCCCGTAATTGATGGATTTTTCCAGATCGTCGGTGAGGCCTGCCGGGCGCGTATTCGTATAGAGGGTCACATCAAAGAGAAATTTCTGTCCCAGAAAGGTCTCCTCCGGATAAACGCCATGCTTGCAGTAGAGCTCCAGATCTCTGATATGTATCTTGTCCATAAAGCCCTCCTTACTCCACAGTCCATTTCTTATCATGGAGAATGGCCTCGGTCATCTGAACGGCCCGGAAATTCTCTTTCACGTCGTGAACCCGGACGAAGGAAGCTCCCTCCATCACGCCGAAGACCGTCGTCACCATGGTTCCCTCCACGCGCTCGGAAGCCGGAAGATCCAGGGTCAGGCCAACGACGGATTTTCTGGAAGTTCCCAGAAGAATCGGATAGCCCAGAGCCTTCATATCGTCCATATAGTGAATCGCCATAAGGTTCTGCTCGTAGGTTTTTCCGAAACCGACACCGGGATCCAGAATAATCTTCTCATCTTTGATACCTGCTTTTTTCGCGATGGCGATAGTCTCTCTCAAATCATCCAGAAGCTCTTTGCGGAAATCCTGGTAGTCGGTGTTGTTCCGGTTGTGCATGAGGCAGCAGGGAGCATCGTATTTCGCGATGATGCCGGCCAGCTTATCATCTGCCTTGAGTCCCCAAATATCGTTGACCAGATCGGCTCCTGCTTGAAGGGCCGCCTCCGCCACGCCGCTCTTATAGGTATCGATGGATACGGGAACGTCGAACTCCTTTTTTACCATCTCGATCATGGGAACCACACGGCTGATCTCCTCCTCATCGGAGATTTTCTGATAGCCCGGTCTCGTGGACTCGCCGCCGATATCGATGATGGCAGCGCCGTCCCGGATCATTTCCCCGGTGTGCTTTTTTGCCGCATCAATCCGGTTCCATTTTCCTCCGTCAGAAAAGGAATCCGGGGTCACATTCAGGATTCCCATGACATAGCAGTGATTTTCAAGATCAAACTCTTTCTTTCCGATCTTCATTGATTTGTTTCCTCCATCTATTCTATTCAGTATTCAATCCACAGATTTTTCTTCTCCGGGCTCCAGTCACATTCCTTCTCCGCCTTACAGCCAAAGCAGCTCCGGGACATTTTATCTGCCCGGTAAATGATTCCCGTGAGACTTTTTTCCTCCCGGATCGCTCTGTTCCGGTGATTCTCAATGGCCCGTAAAATGCGCGCTTTCTCTTCTTCTTCGTAGCCGTAACGCTCCATGAGCTCTTTTGCAAAAGGAAGACTTGCCAGCTGATGAGGCGTCCCATCCTCATACTGCACGAAACGGCCCACATCGTGAAGAAGGGCCGCCGTGTAAATCTCTTCTTTTTCAATCCCCAAATTTTCTTCCAGATTAAAAATATAGGCCAGGCGTGCCACATCCAGAAAATGTGCCATGTCATGGCCGCAGAAGATCCTGTCCCTCTCGAAGAGCGCAATCTTCGAGAGGCAGGTACGATATAATGGATCCTTCAGAATCCCATTCACTCGCTCCATCATCTTCCGATCATCCGATAGAAGGTATTCTGAAGCTTCTCATTGTTGTCAAAGACACCGCGGGTGGTCACAGTGACCGTCTGGGCTCCCGGTTTCTTGATGCCGCGCATCGTCATGCAGAGATGCTCCGCCTCGATCATAACCATGACACCCTGGGGAGCCAGATGTTCCATGAAAGCATCCGCGATCTGGGCTGTCAGGCGCTCCTGAAGCTGCAGTCTTCTGGCAAAAACCTCGACGGTTCTTGCAATCTTGCTCAAGCCCACAACGGTTCCGTCGGGAACATAAGCCACATGGACTTTTCCGTAGAACGGAAGCATATGATGCTCGCAGAGGGAGTAGAAGGTGATATCCTTCTCCACTACCATCTCGTTGTTATCTACATGGAAGCGTTTGGAAAGATGTACGCCTGCGTCCTCATACATGCCTCCTGCGATCTCCTCATACATCCGGGCGATCCGGTCCGGAGTCTCCAGAAGTCCTTCTCTTTCAGTATCCTCGCCAATTCCCTCCAGGATTAGTTTAACGCCTTCTCTGATTTTTTCCTGATCCATTTTAAATCTCCTTCTTCCGGCTGCCTTTCAGCCAAGTTCCTTCACTGCTTTTTCCGCTTCTCCCAAAAATGACAGGGAGCCAAAAATGAGGATGACCTCATCTTTTCCCGCAGTTTCTATATTTTCTTTTACCGCCTGCTCAATGGAGTCCGCTGTCATCACAGGAACGTGATGGACCTCCCAGGCTTTTTTAAGTTCTTCTCTCGGAAGCGCCCTTGGGTTTCCAGGCGTCTCCACTGCCGTCACCCGTGCCGCATAGGGCGCGGTGATGAGGATGACCTTCTCGTATTCTTTATCTTTAAACACTCCCATGATGTAGAAAAGCTTCTTTCCCGGGAAGTAGGTTTCTATGGAAGCTGCCAGTTTCTTCGCCGCGTCCTCATTGTGGGCTCCGTCCATAAAAACCAGAGGATTTTTATGAATACAGGTAAAACGGCCTCTCCAGACGGTCTTCTTCATTCCTCTTCGGAAGGCATCGCCGGAAATTGCAAAGCCAAGGCTTCGTAAGCCCTGAACAGCCTCCGTGGCGAGGGCTGCATTTTCAATCTGATAAGCTCCTGCCAGATGGATACGGATATCTTTTTCCTCTCCGTAGGAAAAACTCTGCTCCTCAACGCCGTACCGCACATCGGAAATTTTTCCCGGATCGACCATGATAAGCTTCGCATTCCGCTCTGCCGCCGTGCGTCTCAGCACCTCTGCCGCCTCTTCCTTCTGGAAAGCGGAAACGACCAGCGTGTTTTTCCTGATGATATCCGCCTTGCACTCCGCGATCTCTCTGAGGTTATTTCCCAACACGCCCAGGTGATCCAGACTGATGGAAGCGAAAACCTCCATCAGAACCTCCTCAATGGCGTTGGTGGCATCGTCTCTTCCGCCCATACCTGTCTCGAGAACCACTGCGTCACACTTTTTCTCTGCAAAATACAGAAGACCAAGCGCCGTCTCGATCTCGAAAGCGGTCGGCGTGCGAAGGCCGTCCCGGTCCATGGATTCCGAAGCCTCCCGGATCTTCGTGACCAGCCTTGCCAGCGGCTCTTTCTCTATGTATGCTCCATCCACCTGGATCCGCTCCCGGTAGGAAAACAACGTCGGCGAGATATAGCGTCCCACCCGGTATCCGCTCTCCGTGAGCACCGTGGACAGGAAGGCCAGAACAGAACCTTTTCCGTTGGTCCCCGCGATGTGGATGATCTTCAGTCCCTTTTCTGGATTCCCAAGGCGTTTCAAAAGCTCCCTCATGGCATCCAGGCCAAGTACACTTCCGTATTTAGTCACATTGTCTAAATATACTCTTGCCTCTTCGTAATTCATTTGTCTCCAATCTTCTTTCAGAGGGAATTCTCTTCTTCCCTCGTTAAACATTTATTATAGTATAAACGCCCTGCTTTTTCAAGCTCGGAGTCATTGTATTGAAGAAAGTACATCAACAGTTCAGAGCATTTGCAAAAATGAAAAAACAGGCTATGCAAACTTGTTTGCAATAGACTGGATTTTCATTTTGTAATGGGAGGAACGGCGCTGAGTCCCAGTGGGACTCGTTTAGCGCGGACCGAAATGGAATGTAGACCCATTAACCTCAGGCAGAAGCTGCGAATGCAGCGATAGTGCGAAGCACGGGGTGATGAGTCCCGGTGGGACTCGTTTATCACCGACCGAAGCGGAGCGAAGAACTGTGGCCTACTGTGCTGAACGTCCTGAATAATTTTTCAAAATCCGGGAATCCTTTTTCACATGAGAAAAACATTCATTCAATGCGGCATCCTGGGCTGGGGCATGGAGATTCTGTGGACCGGACTCGACTCCTTCCGGCGCCGGGACTTTAAACTCACCGGTCATTCTTCCCTCTGGATGTTCCCCATCTACGGCTGCGCGGCCTTCATCGGCCCCGTCTCCAGACTCCTCCGGAAGAAAAATCTCCTTTTCCGGGGAAATCTCTATATGCTCGGCATCTTCCTCGTGGAATTTTTCACCGGCTCCCTCTTAAAGAAGAAAAACTGGTGCCCCTGGGATTATGGCGATGCTCCCTTAAACATCCACGGCGTCATCCGACTGGATTATGCGCCTTTATGGCTGCTCGCCGGGCTCTTTTTCGAACATGTACAGAACTCCACGAAAAAAGGGGGCAGTCTCCGTCCTTCCGGATCCGCAACCTGACAGCCAGCCATACGCCCGAACCAGTCATAAAATAGAAAAATCCGCTGCCTGTCTTCTTCAGCAGGAACCAGCGGATTCTTTTGTCTTCTTAATGATCGCAATGATCGCAGTGATGCTCCGGCGGAAGGTCCGGAATCCCGTCTCCATCCACATCCATGGGCGCAAGCCCGCGGCCCCGGTCGCCGATATTCTGGGTCTGGAGCGTCTTTTTCTTCGTGCGCTGTTCCTCAGAAGCCGCAAGAATAAAGTTCTTGATCTCCTTGGAATGGCGGATATGTTTTAAGTGAAGTACCGGATCCGTCGTATCTCCCCCGAAGCACTCCACCGTGCCAAGGCCGAAGAACCGCTCCGGCAGAGACCGGACGAGCCGGGTGTCCACAATCTTATACATGTAGCAGTCATCCTCCTTCTGACGAAGCAGCCCGCTTTTCACTGTGATATATTCTTCTGTCACCCGATAAGTCGTAAAAGTAAAGGGAAGGCCGAAAAACAGCCATCTTTTCCGTTCCTGAAACTGCATAAAATTCCTCCTATCTTCCCACTACACCTGCCTACGAATTGCTCCGCTGCAGTCTGACATTGAATTTAAGCATTACTCTAATCAAAAACCAGTATAGCACATGGTTCGGAAAATTCCAAAACAATTCTTGAAATTCTTTTCTCTTTGGTATATGATAGTAAAAACACTTCCGGGCGTGCCCGGATCCAAAACAGCAAAGGAGATATCTATGAGACATTTAATGAGTCCCCTGGACTTTTCTGTGGAAGAAGTAGAACAAGTCCTCGACCTGGCAAAAGACATTGAAATGAATCCTAAGAAATACGCACATGCCTGTGATGGTAAAAAAATCGCTACTCTTTTCTATGAACCAAGCACACGCACCCGCTTAAGTTTTGAGGCAGCAATGCTCAATCTCGGGGGGTCTGTACTTGGTTTTTCTTCGGCCGATTCCAGCTCTGCTTCTAAAGGTGAGAGCGTTGCCGATACCATCCGCGTCATTTCCTGCTATGCTGATATCGTAGCTATGCGCCATCCCAAAGAGGGTGCTCCTATGGTAGCCGCTTCCAAATCCAGGATTCCCGTCATCAATGCCGGTGACGGAGGCCACCAGCATCCCACCCAGACTCTTGCAGACCTTTTGACGATCCGTTCCTTAAAAGGACGTCTCAACAATCTGACCATCGGTCTCTGTGGCGACCTGAAATTCGGCCGTACCGTTCATTCTCTTATCAATGCCCTGGTTCGTTACACCGGCATCCGTTTCGTTCTCATCTCCCCCGAAGAGCTTCGTCTTCCCAGTTACGTCCGTGAGGATGTCCTGGATAAAAAACATATCGAATACAAAGAAGTGACCCGCCTGGAAGATGCTCTTCCGGAGCTTGACGTTCTCTACATGACCCGTGTACAGAAGGAACGTTTCTTCAATGAAGAGGATTATGTACGGATGAAAGATTTCTACATTCTCGACAAGAAGAAACTGGAACTGGCTCCCTCTGATATGCTGATTCTTCATCCTCTTCCCCGTGTCAACGAGATCGCCGTGGAAGTGGACGACGATCCCAGAGCCGTTTATTTCAAACAGGTACAGTATGCCGTTTATGTTCGTATGGCATTGATTCTGACTCTTCTGGAGGTGAAAGTATGTTAAGTGTAGGACAGTTAAATGAAGGTTTTGTTCTGGACCATATCCAGGCCGGAAAAAGCATGGAAATCTATCGTTATCTGAAGCTGGATGAGCTGGACTGCTGCGTCGCCATAATCAAAAACGCCCGCAGCGACAAGATGGGCAAAAAAGATATCATCAAAGTGGAGTGTTCTCCCGAGATGCTGGATCTGGATGTCTTAGGCTTCATCGACCACAACATCACCGTAAATATCATTCGTGACGGCGAGATCGTAGCCAAGAAACCGCTTACTCTTCCGAAAAAAATCACCAATGTGATCCGCTGCAAGAATCCCCGCTGCATCACATCTATCGAGCAGGGACTGGATCAAGTCTTCTTCCTAGCAGACGAGGAAAAAGAGATCTACCGCTGCCAGTACTGCGAGGAGAAATACCGTCATTCAAGTAAAAAATAAAATCTTACAAAAAAACAGCCGGTTAGGCGGGGTTCCGAAAAACCTCTGCCTGACCGGCATTTTTGTCTTCTTATACGTTGAAACAACCGCCTCCGATGAACTCTCTCAAAAGGGAATTGACCGGCACGCTGTCGTTGGGGATGCCTACAAAGTAATCGAGGAATTTCAGAAGGCGCTTGGCCTCCTGATACTCCGGTTCGTCTTTTCCGATACCGAAAAGCAAGGGCTCCGCGTACATTTTCAGCACGGCCAGCTCATAGATAAGAGCCGAATTGAACATGACGTCCGCATCCTCCTGATAGGGGAAAATATAATTTTCCTCGCCCCGGCGCACGGAAGGCCACATGGCGATGGTCTGTTTGGCTGAGGTGCCTCTCGTTCTGGCATCCCGAACAATCCGGCGGATCAGCCGTCCGTCTGTGGTGGGAATCCGGTTGTGCTCGTCGATATTTAAGGAAGTCAGCGCACTGATGTAGATCTTAAACTTGCTCTCCTTGGGAAGGGAATAGGTCAGGGCCTCGTTGAGGCAATGGATGCCCTCGATGACGAGAATATCGTTTTCGCCCAGCTGACGGAATTTTCCCTTGTACTCCCTTTTTCCGGTGACAAAATTAAAGGTGGGCAGTTCCACCCGCTCACCGCGGATGAGGGCATTCATATCATGGTTGAAAAGCTCCGTATCGATGGCTTCCAGGCACTCAAAGTTATAATTGCCGTCTTCATCCCTCGGAGTATCCTCCCGGTTCTTGAAGTAATCATCCACCGGGATTGGATGGGGCTTCAGGCCGTGAGCCGCCAGCTGGATCGAAAGCCGGTGAGAAAAGGTCGTTTTTCCGGAGGAAGAGGGGCCTGCGATCATGACGATCTTCTTGCCGGGATTTGCTGCGATTCTAGCTGCAATCTCAGCGATCTTTCCTTCCTGATAGGCCTCCTGAATGAGGATCAGCTCTCCGATATCTTTCTTCACAAAGTAATCGTTCATATCTCCAACGGTGGTGATTCCAAGAAGTTTACTCCAGTGAAGCGTCTCCTTCTGCACCTCAAAAAGCTTCTGCTGCGCCTGGAATTCACCGATCTCTTCCGGATGTTTCCGTTCCGGCAGTTCCAGCACGAAGCCCTCGTCAAAAAGACGCAGCTTAAAATAGCGAAGATAACTGGTGTCCGGCACCATGTAGCCATAATAGTAGTCCTCAAAGCCGTCCAGATTGTAAATGTTCACCCGGGAAACTCTCCGGTAATGGAAGAGCTTTTCCTTATCCTTCATGCCGTACTGGCCGAAGAGAGCAATGGCCTCATCGGTCTGGATATTTTTCTTCTCCAGGGGAAGGGCCTGCTTTACCAGAGACTGCATCTCCTTCTCCACCTCTGAGAGGAAAGTCTCGTTTAACTCCACCTTTCCGGCGATGGTACAGTAAAGACCGTTTCCAACGGCAAACTGGACCCGGACATGCTCCACATTCTCATGGCCTGCCGTATGGTAAACGGCTTTCAGCATCATGAGAAGCATACTCCGGCGGTAGGCGTTGTCACCGATCTTATCCGCTGTGGTCACAAAATCGATCACACAGTCTTTTTTCAGGGTGTGATGGAGCTCCCGGAGCCGTCCGTCCACTGTGACCAGAACGATATCGTGGTCTTTTGTCTCCCTGAAATCCTCAGCGATCTTCCGATAAGGGGTTCCTTTTTCATAAGTATATGCGTTTCCGTCTATGGTAACTGTCAGCTTTGTCTCATTCATTTTTCAGTCCAACCTTTCTTTTGCTGCACGAATGTCTTCCAGTTCTTTCTCCACTTCTTTTTTCCGAAAAGCGGCTTTCTCTCCTTCCATCTGAGCCAGATGCTCCCGGATCTCCGTAAATTTTCGTTCTTCTCTTTCCAGAAATTCCTTCAAAACCGGATCCTTTTTCGCCAGGAGCACGGGGCCGTATTTCTGCTCGATTTCCGTAAGCGGCGTCATTTTGCCGTGTTTCACCCGCATCATGGCATAATATTTGCCATCCTCACAAAGCATATGCTCCTCTTCGATCCGGTATTCGTTTTTCTCCAGGTAATCCCGGACTCTGGCAAACTCCGACTGGGGCTGGAGCACCAGCGTCTCCACGCTCTTCAGTACCTTCGCTCCCTCCGTCAGGATATGGATCACGAGGCCGCCGCCCATACCGGCGATGACCACGGTGTCGGCTTCTCCTTCCCGCAGGGCTGCGACGCCGTCGCTCAAACGAAGATCCATCCGGTCCTCAAAGCCGTGGCTTTTCCTGTTTTCCTCCGCCCGGAGAAGGGGCCCTTTTCTCACATCCATGGCGATGGCCCGCTCATAGTTTCCTTTTTCCATCAGATAAATGGGTATGTATCCATGGTCTGTACCCACATCTGCCAGACAATGGCCGGCAGAAGCCAGATCGGCCACTGCCAGTAAACGCTGTGATAACTGCACGAATCGTATTCTCCTTTATTCTAAAACTCTTTTACTTCCGGCTCCATCCGGTCTTCCCTGCCATATCTCTCTGATAAGTCTTCCCTCAGTCAAGAGAAATATGCAACTTTCCGATGGCCTCCACACGCCGCTTGTCCGCCACGATCTTCTGAAGTCCGGCCATATCTGCCGGATCCAGATGAGCAGTCCGGTACTCAATGCTTCCCCGGAGCACTCGAAGAATCGTCTCGTTCAGGGCCTTTTCAAGCTCTGCCTTCGTCTCCACGCGAACCGTGGCGTTAAAAAGAGCCGCCACCTCCCGCTGCTGCTCCGCATCCTCGTAGGCACTCAGGATTCGCGCTGGATTCACTTCCCCGGTTTTCAGCTGCTCAAAGAGCTTCTCCGCCACCTCACGGTAAAGGGGATCGGTGAAATCCTCCGGTGTAATGTAGGCGCTGATCTTTTCATACAGCCCCTTCTGCTCAATAAGCCAGGTCAGAAGAAGGCGCTGGGAAGTCTTCTTTCCGTCTTCTTTTTCCCGCTTTTTCTGGGGACGGACAACCTCCTCCCGCTCTCTTCTGGGGACTGCTCCCCGCATGGCCTCCCGGTTTACCATTTTCCGCAGGGAATCAAAACTGATCTGGTAGCGCTCCGCCACAGCCTGGATATAATTTTCCCGCTCCAGCTCCTGGTCAAACTCCATGAGTTTCCGGGCTACCGCCTGGTAAAAACCGGTCTTCCCCTCGGGATCGTGCATATCAAAATCCCGCTCCAGGATGGAAATCTCAAAGAGAAAGCTGTTTTCCGCCTGGTCCATCCGCTCCTGGAAGGCCTCGGGACCCAGCGTCTTGATAAATTCGTCCGGGTCCTTATAAGGGTTCATATGAAGAACCCTCGTGGATATCCCCGCCGCTTTCAGCATGGGAATCGCCCGAAGCGCCGCCTTGATGCCGGCTCCGTCGCTGTCGTAGGTCAGGATAACCTCATCGGTATAGCGCTTCAGAAGACTGGCATGCTGGGTGGTAAGAGCCGTTCCCAGGGAAGCCACAGAATTCTTAAAGCCTGCCTGGTGCATGGAAATCACATCCATGTAGCCCTCGCAGACCAGCATGCTCTTTTTCCTGGCCGTCCGGGCCACGTTCAGGCCATAGAGATTCCGGCTCTTATCAAAGACCGCCGTCTCCGGAGAGTTCAGATATTTCGGCTTTCCGTCTCCCATGACACGGCCGCCGAAGCCGATGACACGGTTGTTTACGTCCATAATGGGAAAAATGACACGATTCCAGAATTTATCGTACATACCGTTTCTCTCATCCACATTCATAAGCCCGGATTCCCGCAGAAGCTCGTCGGAGACGCCCTGCTTTTTCAGATAAAGATACAGGTCGTTGCTGTATTTGTTGGAATAGCCAAGGCCAAAGCTCCGGATTGTCTCGTCGGAGAGACATCTGTTTTTCAGGTATTCCATGGCCTGGCGGCCGTTCTCCGTCCGAAGCTGGTAATAATAGTATTTTGCTGTCATCTTGTTCACATTCAGGATGCGAGTCCGAAGATCCTGTGCCCGTCGTTCCTCCTGGGAGTATTCTTTCTCCGGAAGTGTGATGCCAGCCCGCTCTGCCAGAAATTTCATAGCTTCCGGGAAAGAATAATTCTCGTACTCCTGAATAAACGTAAATACGTTTCCACCCGCCCCGCAGCCGAAACAGTAATACATCTGCTTATCCGGACTTACGGAAAAGGAGGGAGATTTCTCGTTGTGGAAGGGGCAGAGCCCGAAGTAGGAACTTCCTTTCCGCTGGAGTTTTACATATTCGGAAATGACGCTGACGATGTCATTCCGTGACCGCACCTCCTCGATCACATCTTCTGCATAATACATATCTGTCTTTACACTCCTTCCGTTGTATCCGTATCTTTCTGATTCTATGCTGCCAGTTTTTTCACCCGGGAACCGACTAGCCTCTCCAGGCCTTCGGAATAAAGATCTCCGCAAACCGGTCGATGGCGTACTGATCGGTCATTCCCGCGATATAGTCGCAGACCACTCGCTCCTGTGGCTGATTCTTCTGATGAATCAGCTCCAGATATTCCTTCGGCATCCGATCCGCATGGCGGTTATAATAGCGGTAAAGTTCCTGGATCATCTCCCGGGCCTTCCGCTCTTCCTGTTTGGCCTCGGGATTATAGTACACATGGTCAAAAAGGAAACTTCGAAGCCCCTGCATGGCTCCTGCAATCTCAGGTGACATGAGGATATCCGGCTTGTCGTAACTGTTTTTTACAATGTCATGGATCAGCGTGTTGAGCCTCTCCCGGGTGCTGTGGCCCAAAAGCAAACAGAACTCTTCCGGAAGCTCCTCCTCGGAAAGAATGCCTGCCCGCTCCGCATCGTCGATATCATGGTTGATATAGGCGATCTTATCGGAAAGGCGGACGATTTTTCCTTCCATCGTGGAAGGATGGCCCGACGTCCGGTGGTTCCGGATGCCGTCCCTCACCTCCCAGGTCAGGTTCAGGCCCTCGCCTTTCTTCTCCAGAAGTTCCACCACGCGGACGCTCTGCTCATAATGGGCAAAACCCAAGGGGCAGATCTCATTTAAGGCCCCTTCCCCGGCGTGGCCGAAGGGCGTATGACCAAGATCGTGGCCGAGAGCAATGGCCTCCGCCAGATCCTCGTTGAGCCTTAAAGCCCTCGTGATGGTCCGGGCCGTCTGGGCCACCTCCAGAGTGTGGGTCAGCCTCGTCCGGTAATGGTCTCCCTGGGGAAGAAGGAAGACCTGGGTCTTGTGCTTGAGCCGCCGGAAGGCCTTTGAATGAAGAATCCGGTCCCGATCTCTCTGATAAACCGGGCGGATATCGCAGGGCGGTTCCTCCCGCTCCCTTCCTCTGGAATTTCTGCTCAAGGAAGCGTAGGGACTTAAATAGTCGGCTTCCCTCTGTTCTGCCATCTCACGAATGTTCATGTGAATCACCTCTCTCTATTTTATCGAATTTCTGTTCCAATTTCCAGCCCTTTTTTCCGTCGGCCGGATAAAGGGTGATGGCCCCGCTCTTCATCGTGTAAAAAATGCGGCAGCCTGCCCTCTCAAGGCGCTGAACCGTTTCCGGGGCGGGGTGGCCGTAGCGGTTTTCCTTCGCACAGGAGATCACGGCAAGCTTCGGGCGGACCGCCTGCAAAAAAGCTTCGCTCGTCGAATACCGGGAGCCATGATGACCGACTTTCAGGATATCGGCCTCCAGATCCAGCCCGGAAGCCAGAAGTTCCTGCTCTCCTTCCTCGCCAAGATCTCCGGTGAAGAGAAAGCGAAGGCCATTTAGGTCCACCAGAAGGACCTGGGAGTTTTCGTTTTCGTCCTCTTTTTTCTGATTTTTTGCAGGAGAAAGGCAGCGGATCTTTGCATTTTCTTCCTGAAAAACCGTGCCCCGACTGATGTAGAGGAGGTTTGTTCCGAAACGCCTGGCCTCCTTTTCCAGGCGGAGTCTGGTCTCATCCTCGGGAAGGGCGGAAAGGCAGAGATTATGGATCGGGATGCCGTGAAACTGATCCTTCAGAAGCTCCTCTGCCCCGCTGATATGGTCCGCATCCATATGGGAGAGGAAAAGATAGTCCAGGGCTGAAACGTCCCTGGCTTTCAGAAAGGGCAGAATGCGATAAGTTCCCACGTCGGAAACGGTCGTGCTGCCGCCGTCGATGAGGCAGGTTATCCCCTGTTCTGTGCGAAGAAAAATCGCGTCTCCCTGGCCGACATCAAGGAAAGTGACTTCGGAGGGGCGATTGATTGGGAAGCAAAGGATGCAAAGAGACAGAATTATAAGAAATATTCTGAGCCAGATATGGTGGCATTTTTGAGGTGAATCGATTGACGCAGATTGATCTGATTTTTCAAATCTGCTTTGGTCTGACTGACCTCCAAACTCTCTTGTTTCACTATACAGTCTCTGATTACCTGTGTTTTCTTTCCATTTCTGTATAGTTTCGCTTTGCATGTTTAATGATTTCATTCTATTGTATTGCTTCTGGTTTCTAATTTTTTCTGATTCTATCTGACTTTTTGTTATATTTCCATAATTTCTACATTTTTCTAAGCTCACGGCTTTCCTGCGTCTTCCTCCCCACACCGCTATCCCCACCAGCACATAATACACCCCAATTCTCCACAATTCCGGCTGCCCGATGATCGCCCGGCTCCCGGGCAGCACCTCTGTTCTTTCCAATAGGGTCTGGAAAAACCTTAACACTCCCGCCGAAGCCCCGGCGAGGAACATTCCCACCATCACGGAAACTCCTCCCGTCAGCATCCCCGCGGCCCCGGACAGAAACACCACCGGCACCAGCGGAATCACGATCAGGTTCAAAAATAATGCATAGGGCATCCATTCATAAAACCAGTAGAGCGTACAGGGCAGCGTAACCAGCGTCACCGAAACTCCGGACAACAGGCTCAAAGCCATCTTGTTTTTCCATCCCAGCCTTTTCTGGATGGCCGGATAGACCAGAGCCATCGCCCCCACCGAGAGGAACGAGAGCTGAAATCCACACTGAAAGAGCTGTAGCGGCTGCTCCGCCAGAATCAGAATACCGGCAAGCGCCAGCGCCGACACCACATCGTAGGTCTCCCCCAAAACTTCCGCCCCCAGATACACCAGAAACATAAACACTGCCCGCTTCGCCGACACGCCAAAGCCCGTGAGGAAGCCATACACCACCATAAAACTTCCGCTCACCGCCGCCGAAAAAGGATAACTTCTCTTTTTCTTCCGCAGAAACTGATAGAGCAGCATGCCGACCAGCGAGATATGTAAACCCGAGATCGCCAGAATATGGGAGATTCCGCCGGACTGATAGAGCTCCTTCTGCTCTTTTTTTAAACCACTTTTTTCACCTAAAAGCATAGCCTGAAGAAGCCCGGCTTCCTCTTTTCCTGTGATCGTTTCCAACGTACGAGCCCAAAAAGAGCGCAGTTCATAAAGCTTCTGAAAAAAGAAATTTTCTTTTGCCTCAATTATCATAAGCTTTGCTTTTTTCAGAACCATGCCGATTCCACGGGCTTCATAATAGGCCTTCTGGTCAAACTGTCCCGGATTGGCCGCTTCCTCCAACGGTGCGTAGGTTCCCGTAACCTTTACCCAATATCCAATTTTTAATTCTGTTTGCTGATTTTCATAGACAAGAACCTGTCTTTGATAAGATAGATCTGATGATAGATAAATATGAGACAGACGAAGCTGCCGGCTGTTTTCCTTTTCTGTAATCTCCTCCACGGTTCCGGTCAGAGTGACCGTCTCCCCTGCGGAGAGAGCCGGCGGCGGTGGGGCAAGAATTCCCCGCGCCCCCGCCGCTCCAATCAGAAAAGCCACCAGCAAAAACGCCCAGAGAAGCGGTCGTTTTGTCATATAAGCGCCTTTCTTATTAAAAGAAACTCTTCCACAGCGAATCCACACCCACCGAGGGCTCCAGCACATCGCTCTCACTGGAGACAACCTGGTGAATGAGGTCTTCGCGTTTGGTAAAAGGTTGCGTGAGATCGATTTCATCCCGGTAAAGTGTTTCCTGTGAACCCTCGATCTGGATGATAACTTCCCTGACACCTGCCGTATCTATGAGGGCATCCACCGCAGCATAGAGGCTGGTCTCCGCCGTCACATTGGACTCTGAAGAGGGAGCCGCATTGAAAGCAGAATCAAAGTTTACCGTACAGGTGCCCCCCTCCGTCTGGACCGAGAGGACCTTAGTTTCCGCCGGAAGAACTGCCTGAAGCTTCGCATTCACCGGTCCTTTGATGAGCTCTTCCAGGATCACCTTTTCCAGCGTGGAATTGGAAGAATAGTGGACGTTTCGCATCTCCCGCTCGATGAGGCTGCCGTCGCTGTCCGCGAAATAGAGGGACAGGGTGGCATTCTGGTAGGAATTGATGCCGTCGCCCTTCGTATCGATGAAAGATTCCGCCGTCATGCCTCCCACCACGTCTCCTGCCTCATCCACAAGGTCTTCGCCATTCACCGTGATAACCACCTGTTCCACATTGGAGACCTGAATCAGCGTGTTGACAAAGGCCGCCCGGACCAGAATCTCCCGAACCGGGTCCATATCGTTGTAGGCCTCGTTGAAGTCCACATCCACCTCCCGGGCTTTCAGGACACAGTGCTCTACCTTCACCTCATCCGGCAGGGCTTTCACATGGTCGCTTCCCACCTGGGGACGGCCCATTTTTTCCAGAAGCTCCTCCGTCACCTCTCTCGGTGAGGTGGAACTCTCCGGCGTGTAGCTCTCTTCCACCAGCTTCGTGCCGGAGGTGCTGATATAATACACCTGATACTGGGTGGAACCGCCGCTTTTCTCCGAACAGCCGGTCAGAAGAAGGGCCAGTAGAAAAATCATCAGAAAAGATACTCTTTTTTTCATATCAGGCCTCCTCACTCTGCATGGATCAGAGGAATGCGGACCGTAAAGGTCGTACCCTCTCCCAGTTTGCTGTATACTTTGATAGCTCCCCGGTGCATCAGAACGGCGCTTCTCGTGATGGCAAGACCAAGACCCGTACCTCCGATCTCTCTCGAATGGGATTTGTCTACCCGGTAAAAGCGTTCAAAAATATGTTCCTGGGATTCCTCGGGAATACCGATGCCGGAATCCTCCACTTTGACATAGAAATACTTGTGATCCACATTTAAGGAAACATGAACCCAGCCCTCGTCCTTGTTGTACTTGATCGCATTTTCCACAAGGTTGGAAAGGGCCAGACTCAGCTTTGTCTCGTCCACCTGCGCCACCACTGGCTTGAAGTTTTCCATGACAAGCTCCACCTTTTTCTTGTCAGCGATGGGTTTTAAGCGCTTGATGATCTGATCCAGAAGCTCGTTGATATTTTTATCTTCAATGTGAAGATCCGCCGCCTTTTTATCCAGCTTGACAAGGGATAAGAGGTCGTTGATGATCTTGTTTTCCCGGTCGATCTCCTCGCCGATATCCGTCATGAACTCCTTATAGAGCTCCACCGGCACATCGTCCTGGGAAATCAAGGAGTCCGCCAGCACCTTCATGGAAGTGATGGGCGTTTTCAGCTCGTGGGACACGTTGGAGACAAACTCCTGTCGCGAATCCTCCAGCACCCGGAGCCGTTTCAGCATCCGGTTGTAGGCCTCGGAGAGCAGCTGGGTCTCAGTATAATCCGGAATCGAAATATCCTCCTCCAGGAAACCGCCGGTCATCTCGTCGAGGGACTGGGTGACTTTTCCGAAGGGACGGATCAGAAGCTTGGAGGTATAAAGGGCCGCCAGAAAAACAAGCGCTGCCATACCGATCTGTAAAAGGAGTACCTTATGGCTCAGGGCCGACCGGCTCTCCTGAATATCGTTGGTGGGAGTGCTGATGACCAGCACGCCTTCCACCTGATCCTCGTCATTTTCCAAGGGGATCGTCATCTCGATAAACTCGCTGGCCTCGTCGTAACGCATGGTCCGCGAGCCCTGAAAACACTTCAAAAGCTCCTCGGAGATGATCAGCTTGTTCTCATCCAGGCCATAGGTATCCTTGATGATCCGGAAACCGCTGTTCACAATGACGATGCGGCCGTTATAGAGCCCCGCCAGCTGCGAGAGCTCCATCTCCGCCACCTCCGATGTATTTCCCTGAAGATAGCCTGAGCGGACCAGCTCCTCTGCCAGGCTGATACACTGATTCTGCACCAGCGACCCTCTCTGGGTAATGCTCTGCTCCTCAAAACTTCTCAGAATTCCCTGCTTGATCAGCATGATGGGTATGATGCCCACCAGCATAAAAATGACAAAGATGCGGAACTGCAGGCTCTTTCCGTACTGCCGAATCCATTTTCCCTTAAAAAACTTTTTCACTGTCGTTCCCCTGTCAAGAAAAGGCCGGCGCATAGAAAAACGCCGACCTTTTTATTCTACTTCTTTCGTCTATTTATCAGGTCTGCTGGAAATAGTAGCCCACACCCCATTTGGTGTGAACGTATCTCGGCTCGCTGGGATTGGCCTCGATCTTCTCTCTCAGACGGCGGATATGTACATCCACGGTACGGACATCGCCGGGATACTCATAACCCCAGACGATGTTCAGAAGATTTTCCCGGCTGTAAACCTTGTTCGGATTGAAAACAAGGAGTTCCAGCACATCAAACTCCTTCGCCGTCAGGTTGACCTCTTTTCCGGCGATGCTCACCCGGCGTCCCTCACAGTCCAGCCGGAGATCTCCGGCCTCCACGACCTTGCTTCTGGTCTCCTCTGGCGTTTTTCTCGCCGTGCGGCGCATGATGGCTTTCAGCCGCGCCTTAACCTCCAGGATGTTGAAGGGCTTCGTGATATAATCGTCCGCGCCGTACTCCAGTCCCAGAATTTTATCCATATCATCTCCCTTGGCAGTCAGCATCACAACCGGCACCGATGAAAATTCCCGGATGGACTGGCACACTTCAAAGCCGCTGAGCTTGGGCAGCATCACATCCAGAAGAACGATATCGTACTCCTTCTCTTTGACCATGTTCAGCGCTTCCTCGCCGTCGTAGGCGCAGTCTACTTCCATTCCATCCTGCTCCAGGCTGAAACGGATTCCTTTCACGATCAGTTTTTCATCATCCACTACCAGTACTTTCTTTGCCATGGGCTATTCTCCTTACTAAACCTTAATCTTATCCCTGATCTTCTGAAACATGGCATCTTTGATCCCGCTGACCTGCATGATCTCCTCGATGGAAGAAAAGCCGCCCTTCGCCTCGCGATAGGCAATGATATCCGCCGCCCTCGCTTCGCCGATCCCAGGAAGAGTCTTCAGTTCTTCAGGCCCCGCCGTATTGATGTTGACCCTGTCATCGGTTTCCTGTAAAGGCGCCTGGCCTCCTTCTGTCTCCTCCCCTTCAAAGGGAATGTAGACCTGCTGCCCGTCCGTCAGCTCTGCCGCCTGGTTTACCAGCCGTTCCAGGG
This sequence comes from Fusicatenibacter faecihominis, assembly GCF_020686945.1. Classification (NCBI taxonomy): domain Bacteria; kingdom Bacillati; phylum Bacillota; class Clostridia; order Lachnospirales; family Lachnospiraceae; genus Fusicatenibacter; species Fusicatenibacter faecihominis. Next base: position 24,622 of record NZ_JAJEPR010000014.1, read on the forward strand.
CTTCGGGAAGAAGGCCGCCGGCCGCTTCCACCGCCTGAAAAACCCGACTTTTTTCCGGAAGTTCGTAAACGCCGGGCTTTGCCACGGCTCCTCTCACATCCACAAACAGGGTACCGCGGGAAACTTCTGTTTCTTCCTGGCTCTCCTCCTCAAAGGAAGAGACCGCAGGAAACGTTTCCTCTTCTATTTCCATAGCCTGCCTTCTCCCGCAGCCGGTAAGACAGCTTACCAGAACCGTCAGAAAAAGAAAAATCTGCCAGACATGTTTCATATTTTCTGTATCTCCCTTCATCCCCATAGATGAAAGGCCCCTTACACAGACAATATTATTGTAGCGGAAAATTCACATTTTTACAACACATTTTTAAAAAGTTTTTCACCATTTGAAAACAATCACCCCGATAATGGCGATGCCCATTCCCATGAGTTTTCTCCACTCAAAGGCAGTGCGCTCCACGCCAAACCAGCCGAAAAGTTCGATGACCCAGGCCACGATGAGCTGGGAAATCACGATGAGCATCGCCGCCCGGGCAGGCCCCAGGTCCGCCATGCTCCGCACCACGGTGACGGTGATAAAAGCGCCGATGACACCGCCGAGAAGCGTCCACTTATTCGGGACTTCCATCAGAGTGAGAAAACTCTGCCGGTCCGTGAAGGCCCAGGCAAGGAGACAGACGATGAGGGCTGTCAGCTGAACAAACGAGGTCGAGACCCAGAGGCTCGTGGCTTTGGTGACTTCCGTGTTAAATACGCCCTGAATGCTCATCAGGGCTCCTGAGATCAGTGCGATCATGACTCCAGACATAGAAAAAACTCCCTTTGCTTTTTCCATATTATGTGCAAAGGGAGTCCTCTTTATACCTTTTTTCAGAAGCTCTTTTCCAGCTTTTCGATCATCTCGTCGATATGCTCTTTCTCAATGACAAGGGGCGGTACCAGACGGATCACATCGCTGCCCGCGGAGAGAACGATGAGGCCGTTTTCCAGCGCTTTCTTCAAGATCTCGCCAACGGGACGTCCCGTCACTACCAGACCCTGCATGAAGCCTTTGCCCCGGCGGGCGCTTAAGAAATCGTATTTCTCCACCAGCTTATCCAGACGTTTCTCCAGATAGGGAGTCAGCTCGTTCACATGATCCACGATATGGTTCTTCTCAAAAAGTTCAAACACCTTCGTCACAGCCGCGCAGGCAAAAGGGTTGCCGCCGTAGGTGGTTCCGTGATCTCCCGGTACCAGAGTGGCGTTGGCAGTCTTCTCATTGAGGACGAAAGCGCCCACGGGAACGCCACAGCCCAGAGCTTTCGCCGTGGTCATGATATCCGGCTCCACGCCGTACTCCTGCCAGGCATACATGGAACCCGTACGGCCCATACCGCACTGAATCTCATCGAGAATCAGAAGGATGTCATTTTCTTCACAGATCTTCTTCACGCCCTGGAGAAACTCCTTCGTCGCAGGATAAATACCGCCCTCGCCCTGAACGGTCTCCAGAATGATCGCGCAGGTCTTCTTCGTCACCTGGGCTTTGACGCTCTCAAGATCGTTGAAATCTGCGAAGCGGATGCCGCCGATCAGGGGTTTGAAGGGCTCCTGATAATGGCTGTTTCCGGTGACGGACAGAGCGCCCATGCTTCTTCCATGGAAGGAATGTTTCATCGCGATGATCTCATGATCGGTGCAGCCGTCCTTGTTCCAGGCGTATTTTCTTGCTGCTTTGATGGCTCCTTCGATGGCCTCGGTTCCGCTGTTGGTGAAAAATACCTTGGAAAGACCGCTGGCCTTGGTGACTGCCTCCCCGGCCGTCATCAGGGGCACATTATAATAGAGGTTTGAGGTGTGGATCAGCTGGTCGATCTGATTTTTCAGGGCCTCGTCATAGTCCTGATAATGATAGCCCAGAGCAAAAACAGCGATACCGGCGCCGAAATCCAAATATTTCTTTCCTTCTACGTCAGTCAGATAAACGCCCTCGCCTTTTTCCAGAACCACCGGGAAACGGTTGTAGGTGTGAAGGATCACATTCTCTGACCGGCTGATATATTCTTCTGTCTTACTCATGAGCTTCCTCCTTCTCTCCAGTGATCACAGTACCGATACCGGTCTTGGTAAAGAACTCGAGAAGCAGGCTGTGCTCCATTCTTCCATCCAGAATATGTACTTTTCCAACGCCCGCTTTCACAGCGTCCACGCAGTTCTGGATTTTCGGGAGCATGCCGCCGCCCACATTTCCGCTCTCCAGAAGGGCTTCTGCCTCGGAGATTGTCAGGGAGGAAATAAGGCTTGTGCGGTCCAGCGGATTGCGGTAAACGCCCTCGATATCCGTCAGGAAGGCCAGTTTGCTTGCTTTCATGGCGGTAGCGATGGCGCAGGCCGCGTCGTCGGCGTTGACGTTATAGGAATGGTAATCGCTGCCGGAACCGATGGGGCAGACAACCGGAACGAAATCGTTGGCAATCAAGGTATCCAGAATTTCAGTGTTGACCTCTGCCACCTCTCCTACATAGCCAATATCCTGACCTTTGGAGAGCTTCTTGCTCACCCGGAGCAGGCTTCCATCTTTTCCGCTGATGCCAACAGCCTTGACACCGACTTTTTCCATCATGGAAACGAGACCTTTGTTGATCTTATTTAAAACCATCTCGGCAATCTCCATCGTGTCTTTGTCTGTCACACGAAGACCATTCACAAAGTTGGTCTCAAGGCCGGCTTTGTTCACCCATTTGGTGATCTCTTTTCCGCCGCCGTGGACGATGATCGGATGGAAACCGACCAGCTTTAAGAGAGCTACGTCACGAATCACATTCTTTTTCAGCTCATGATCCACCATGGCGCTTCCGCCGTATTTGACGACGATGGTCTTTCCGTGAAATTCCCGGATATAGGGCAGAGCCTCGATGAGGACGCCCGCCTTTTCAAACCAGTTTGTCATATTGTTTTCTTCCATTTTCTTTCTCCATTCTGCCGCCGGAAAGCGGCGTTCTTATTACTTAAGAGCGGTAATCCGCGTTGATCTTCACATAATCATAGGTGAGATCGCAGCCCCAGGCCGTCGCGGAGGCCTCTCCCATCTTCATATCCGCAATGGCGGTTACTGCTTTCTCAGAAAGAATCTTTGTAGCTTCTTCCTCGCTGTAGCCGGTGTCCACGCCGTTCTCGATGATCTTCAGCTTTCCGGCAGCGCTCTCAAAGTAGAGATCCACTTTTTCCGGATCAAACTGTACGCCGGAATAGCCCAGAGCGCAGAGAATCCGGCCCCAGTTGGCGTCATGGCCAAAGATGGCTGCCTTGGTAAGATTGGAGGTGATGACGGATTTGCTTAAAATCACAGCCTCCTCTTTGGATTTCGCATGGATGACCTTACACTCGAAAAGAGCGGTCGCGCCCTCTCCGTCCCCGGCCATGGTCTTTGCCAGGGTCTCGTTTACCTGATAAAGGGCCTTCACAAAAGTCTCATAATCTTCGTTTTCCTCAGTGATCTCCGGGTTGCCTGCCAGACCGTTGGCCAGCAGAAGAGCCGTGTCGTTGGTGGAGGTATCGCCATCCACAGAGATCATATTATAGGTATCTTTTACCACAGAGCTTAAAGCCTTCTGGAGAAGCTCTCTGGAAATCGCCACGTCCGTCATGATAAAGGCCAGCATCGTACACATGTTGGGATGGATCATGCCGGAGCCCTTGCTCATAGCGCCAATGGTCACAGTCTTTCCGCCGAGCGTAAACTCGATGGCAGTCTCTTTCTTGATCGTGTCGGTGGTCATGATGGACTCAGCCGCCAGGGTGCCTGCCGCTTTTGCGTCAGAGAGCAGAGGGATCATTTTTTCCACGCCGCCCTTGATCTTGTCCATCGGAAGCTGGCGTCCGATGACGCCGGTGGAAGCCACGAGAATCTGATCCTCTGATACATGCAGAAGCTCTGCTGTCTTCGCTGCGGTCTCCCGGCAGTAGCCGTAGCCTTCCTCGCCGGTGCAGGCATTGGCGATACCGCTGTTTGCCACGATGGCGCTGGCCTTTCCTACCTCATAGACCACATGCTGGTCCCATTTGACAGGAGCCGCCTTTACCACATTCGTGGTAAAAGTTCCGGCCACCACACAGGGAACCTCGCTGTATACCATAGCCATATCTTTTTTATCTTTTTTGATGCCGGCAAAAATCCCTGCCGCCTGAAATCCTTTGGGAGCGGTTACGCCGCCTTCGATCACTTTCATCTTTCTACTCCTTTCACCCGATCAGGGGAACATCGGAACGAGATTCAGTCCCTCGTTCTCCGGAAGCCCAAAGAGCAGGTTCATGTTCTGCACGGCCTGTCCTGCGGCTCCTTTTACCAGGTTGTCCATAGCGCCCATCATGATGATACGGTGGGTTCTGGGATCGATCTTGAAATTTACGTCCACATAGTTGCTGCCTTCCACCCATTTGGTCTGGGGGCAGACATCCTTATCCAGCACGCGGACGAACTGTTCCTTCTCATAATATTTATCGTATGCAGCCTTCACTTCCTCATAGGAAACGTCTTTTTTGAGGGAAGCGTAAGCGGTGATGAGGATGCCTCTGTTCATAGGAACCAGATGCGGGGTGAAGTTTAAAAGGATCTCTTTTCCTGCCGCATAGCCCAGCTGTTCCTCAATCTCCGGCGTGTGACGGTGGCCGGCCACGCCGTAGGCCTTGATGTTCTCATTGACTTCACAGTAGAGGTTGTCCACCTTGGCTCCCCTTCCGGCTCCGGAGGTACCGGATTTTGCGTCGATGATGATGGTATCCGGATCGATGAGTCCCTCTTTTAACAGGGGATAAATGGACAGGGTGCTGCAGGTGGGATAGCAGCCCGGGTTCGCGATCAGGCGCGCCCCTTTGATCTTCTCACGGTTGATTTCCGGCAGTCCGTAAACGGCTTCCTCGATAAACTGGGGAGCCTTGTGCTCGATCTTGTACCACTCTTCGTATATTTTTACATTTTTAATACGGAAATCCGCGCTCAGGTCGATGACCTTTGCTTTGGAAAGAATTTTCTCATTGATTAAGGAAGCACAGAAGCCCTGGGGGGTGGCGGTAAAAATCACATCCACCTGGTCGGCCAGCGCCTCCAGATTGTCATCCCGGCAGACATCCTCCACCAGCTGGAACATATTCTGATAAACACTGCTGTATTTCTTATCAATATAGCTTCTTGAGCCATACCATTTAATTTCCACATCTTTGTGTGCCAGTAAAATCCGTACCAGCTCGCCCCCGGCATAACCGGTGGCCCCGATAATTCCTGCCTTGATCATGTTCTTTTCTCCTCTTTATCTCTTTTTGTCAGCCCGGCTGACACCTTCTTTTGAAGATAGCACTTCTTACTTTTATCGTCAAGTGTCCGGTTTCTTTTTTTGTCTCCGGAATGTCGATGATTAATTATACATTATCGCTGTATAATATGCAAGTAGTTTTTGAAGTATTCAGAACCGGATAATTTTTTCTCAATTTCCTGTTGCATAATTATAATTTTTGTTGTATAGTAAGGCATATTGAGTGAAAAATGATCAGGAGGTCTTTTATAATGAAAGAAAAAGTTGTATTAGCTTATTCCGGCGGTCTGGACACCACAACCCTGATTCCCTGGCTGAAGGAAAATTTCAATTATGACGTTATCTGCTGCTGTGTAAACTGTGGACAGGGAAACGAGCTGGATGGCCTGGATGAGAGAGCAAAACTTTCCGGCGCTTCCAAATTATATATCGAGGACATCATCGACGACTTCTGCGATAACTACATCATGCCCTGCGTGGAGGCCGGCGCTGTATACGAGCACAAATATCTCCTCGGTACTTCCATGGCCCGCCCGGCTATCGCAAAGAAACTGGTAGAGATTGCCCGCAAAGAGGGCGCTACCGCTGTCTGCCACGGCGCTACCGGTAAAGGAAACGACCAGATCCGTTTTGAGCTGGGTATCAAAGCTCTGGCTCCGGATCTGAAGATCATCGCTCCCTGGCGTATGACCGATATCTGGAAAATGGAATCCCGTGACGACGAGATCGCATACTGCAAGGCTCACGGCATCCATCTTCCCTTCGATGACAGCCACAGCTACAGCCGTGACCGTAACCTCTGGCACATCAGCCACGAGGGACTGGAGCTCGAGAATCCGTCCCAGGCTCCGAACTATGACGACATGCTCGTTTTGAGCGTTACCCCGGAAAAAGCTCCGGATAAAGAGACCGAGATCACGATGACCTTCGAGCACGGCATTCCGAAGACACTGAATGGCAAAGCCATGAAGGTTTCCGAGATCATCACCGAGCTGAACCGCATCGGCGGCGAAAACGGCATCGGTATCGTTGATATCGTTGAGAACCGTGTCGTTGGTATGAAATCCCGCGGCGTTTACGAGACACCGGGCGGAACTATCCTGATGGCAGCTCACGAGCAGCTGGAGGAGCTGACCCTCGACCGTGACACGATGGAGACCAAGAAGAAACTTGGCAGCCAGTTTGCCCAGGTTGTATACGAAGGAAAATGGTTCACTCCCTTAAGAGAAGCTCTTCAGGCATTCGTAGAGTCCACCCAGAACTATGTGACCGGCGAAGTAAAGATGAAGCTTTACAAAGGCAACATCATCAAAGCCGGAACCACTTCTCCCTACAGCCTCTACAACGAGTCCCTGGCTTCCTTCACCACCGGTGATCTTTACGACCACCACGATGCTGACGGCTTCATCACCCTGTTCGGCCTGCCCTTAAAGGTTCGCGCAATGATGCTCCAGGAAGTTGAGAAGAATCAGAAAAATTCATAAGCCATAAAAGAAAACCCCATCGGCTGTTGCGGACCGATGGGGTTCTTCTCTTTTATGCAGCGTGTCTTTTAAAGATCACACCGCGATATTTTTCCAGAGCAAAAAGCAGGATCATGCCGAGCACGCCGCAGGATAACACTTCTCCCAGGCCTACCGTGAGCATCTGAAGCGGAATGGGAATATTCACTCCATAGCCATAGAACAGTACCAGGGGCACAACAATGGTGTTTGCCACAATGGGGGATACCGGCGCAAGGAATTTATTCTGTTTCCGAAGCGCATAGGTTCCGCAGGCTCCGATCAGGGTAGCCAGGCTTCCGAAGATGATATCCAGAGGAATCGCTCCTCCGAAAAGGTTTCCGATCAGGCATCCCACGAAAAGTCCTGGAATCGCTGCCGGTGTAAAATAGGGAAGGATCGTCAGTGCCTCGGAAAACCGCAACTGTACCTCGCCAAAAGAAATGGCGGAAAATACCACGGTCAGCACCACATAGATCGCCGCAATGGCAGCGGCCTCAACAATAAACTGCACTTTCTTGTCTCTCATATTCTGTTTTCTCCTTTAGTTTTGTTTTACATGTGGAAGGTCACGAACACATGATTCATTTTCACGCAACAGAAAATCAGTTGCGTGAGACATATGCCTTCGGTATATGTCTACGCCGGGAATCGGCGGTCAGCCCAATCAGACCTTGTTTTTGCGGGCTATGCAACGGGTGTGAGTATAGCACAGGAATTGAAAAATTGCAAGAAAAATGTTCACATAAAAAGACCTTCCTCTGAATTTCTCTCCATTGGAAGGTCTTTCTCTTTCTTATTCAGATACGGTCTCTGTCTCTGCTGCGCTTTCTGTTTCTGCGACAGTCTCAGATGCAGTTTCTGTCGTCTCTTCGGAAGCAGTCTCGCTCTCGGACTCTGCTGCGTCGGTGCTCTCCTCTGTCTCAGCAGTGGTTTCCGTCTCTGTCTCCGCATTCAGTTCTGACATGTAATCGGTCAGAGCAGTGCCATCTACCGTGTAGGTATTCACTACCGTAGGCTTGTGGTTCTGGTAGAAAGAATATCCTGCCCATCCGATCAGAGCAACCACAACCACGCAGACAATGACTTCCGCAAGAATACGCTCCCTCTTCTCGCGCTTCATGATCTTGTCGCGGTTCTTTTTCTGCTCCTTATACTTGTCTACTTTTGCCTGGCTCATTTTTTCCACTCCTTGTAAAGTCTTTCCTGGCCATGTCGTCTCCCTTCACAGCCATTTTCCTTATTATACAATAGATTTGTGAAAAATGCATGTACTTTTTAACAAAAATACAAACTATTCAGCGAAACAAACCTGGAATATGCCTCTAATCTGTTTCAAAAGTCAGGCAACAACGATAATTCCGCCGTCGTTGGCATACATGCTGCTGATTCCGGCTGTATCTACAACGAAAATTCCCTTGGGATGAATCCGGTTGATCAGGGTCTCTTTTACCATCTGGGCACGCTCCGGGCAGTTGCAGTGGGAAATGGCGATCACAGTCTCATCCGGGTTTACCACTTTCTCCACAATGCTGTCCACCATACGAACCAGGGCTTTGTTCATGCCTCTGGCCTGATCCAGCTGGGTGATCTCGCCCTCCGGCGTGGATACCATCACCGGTTTGATCCGAAGAGCCGTTGCCACAAAGGCTTTCACTTTGCTTAAGCGACCGTTTTTCCGTAAGGTCTCCAGATTTTCGAGAACAAACCAGGTCATCTGGCTGTCGATATAGGCTTCTACCTTGTCGATGATCTCCTCAAAGGGAAGTCCCTGCTCCTCGCACTCCTGGATTTTCAGACCGATGAGGGTCTCGCCGATGGAAGCGGAACGGGAATCGAAGATATAAACTTTTGCGTCCGGCTTCTCCTCTTTCAGAAGGTTCATTCCCAGAACGGCGCTGTTGTAGGAACCGCTGAGTTTTGAGGATAAGGTGACTGCAAACACATGGTCCGCGTCACAGTCAAAAGCAGCCCGATAGGCCTCCGGGGAAGGGCAAGAGGATTTCGGACAGTTGGGGCTGGCCGCCACCCGTCTCAGGAAATCTGCCTGGTCAAAAGTTGCATCATCTACAATATTGTGATCGTCTACCTGTATCATAAGAGACGCCGTCTCAAAACAGCCGCTGGCTTTCATCTCGTCGGTCAGTTCGCCGCAGCTGTCAATTACTACCTTGAAGCTCATATATCATTCCTCCAAATATGGATTTCTATCGTTCAGTACAAAGCCACAGTTCTTCGCTCCGCTTCGGTCGGTGATAAACGAGTCCCACCGGGACTCATCACCCCGTGCTTCGCACTATCGCTGCTATCGCTAGCTTCTGTTCTGAACTGTTACGAAACGTAGTTTTAAATACTACCTCATCATAGCATATCCCCAGAGGTTTGAAAAGAGTTTTTTTTAAAAACTTGTCAAATCCCGGAATTCGGGCTATGATATAGGAAATGATTTTTCCGGAGGTTTTATCCATGCGCGCATTTCAGATCCAGGACGTGAAGAGCTTCATGTCCCATCTTCTCTTATCTAACACCTTCGACCGCTTTCTTCTGACGGAGGCTTCTATCACGACCTTTAACACCTTTTTCATCGACGGTCATCTGCATAAAGACTATTTTTCTTCCGATGAGGCGGAAATGGCTGAACTTACCACCTACTCCTACTGGGAACAGCTGCGGCCTTTTGCCCTCTCCCTTATTAAAGGAAAGAAGACGCCCCTCGCCATGAAAATCGTCTTCTCTCTCGCTCCGAAAAATGTGGAAAAACTCATCCTTCAGAACCACCTTTCTATCCGGCCCGAGGAGATCGGCGGCCTTTTCCTGAACGTCCTCTATGACGGACAGAAGCTCACCGTTACCACCGGCACCTCCCTGAAAACCTTCTCCCTCGATAAGACCCTCTCCCAGCTCTGGGACGAACTGGCGGCGGCTTTTTTCCGGAAACACGGGATTCCCTTCACGACTTTATAAAAACTTTATATTTTTTAGAGATTTTTGTTAGCACTCACCTTGTTTGAGTGCTGATTTTCTCTTGACTTTTCACTGGAAAGGTATTACACTGAGAAACAGCAGGGGCCAGAGAGCCCGTCGATCTATAGAAAAAAAGGAGTGTTTCAATATGAGTAAAACCGGTAATTTATCCATTAACAGTGAAAATATTTTCCCGATCATAAAAAAATGGCTCTATTCCGACCATGATATCTTTGTCCGTGAGCTGATTTCCAACGGCTGCGACGCCATCACCAAACTGAAAAAGCTGGAAGCCATGGGCCAGTACACCTTCCCGGACAATTACAAGGCAAAAATCGAAGTCATCTGCGATCCGGATGCCAAGACCCTGAAATTCATTGACAACGGTCTCGGCATGGACGAGGATGAGGTAGAAAAATACATCACCCAGATCGCTTTCTCCGGCGCTACCGACTTTCTGGAGAAATACAAAGACAAAGCAAACAACGATGAGATCATCGGCCATTTCGGACTGGGCTTCTATTCTGCATTTATGGTAGCCGACGACGTTCACATCGATACCCTTTCCTATAAAGAAGGAGCAAAACCCGTTCACTGGGAGTGCGACGGCGGTTCCGAGTATTCCATCGGCGACGGTGAGAAGGTAACCGTTGGAACAGAGATCACCCTTTTTCTGAATGAGGAGAGCGTGGAGTTCGCCAATGAGTACCGCGTCCGCGAGGTACTGGAGAAATACTGTTCCTTCATGCCGACCGAGATTTTCCTGAGCAAGGCCAACGCTCCCCAGGAGTACGAAACCATCGACGAGAGCGAGCTTCGCGACGACGATGTGGTAGTTGAGCACATCCACGAGGATGCAAAGACCGAAGAGAAAGAAAATGACAAGGGTGAGAAAGAGACCGTTGTTGTTTCCCCGGCCAAAGATCAGGTAAAGATCAACAAACGTCCGGTTTCCATCAGCGATACCCATCCGCTGTGGACCAAGCATCCCAACGAGTGTACCGAGGAAGAGTACAAAGAATTTTACCGCAAAGTCTTCATGGATTACAAGGAGCCCCTGTTCTGGATCCATCTGAACATGGATTACCCCTTCAACCTGAAAGGTATCCTCTACTTCCCGAAGATCAACACCGAGTATGATTCCATCGAGGGAACCATCAAACTCTACAACAACCAGGTCTTCATCGCCGACAACATCAAAGAGGTAATTCCGGAATTTCTGATGCTCTTAAAGGGTGTCATCGACTGCCCGGATCTGCCGCTGAACGTTTCCAGAAGCGCTCTGCAGAACGACGGTTTCGTGAAGAAGATTTCCGATTATATCACCAAGAAAGTGGCAGACAAGCTCACCGGTATGTGCAAGACCGACCGTGAGAACTACGAGAAATACTGGGACGATATCAGCCCCTTCATCAAATACGGCTGCATCAAAGAGCCGAAATTCAGCGAAAAAGTCCTGGATTACACCCTGCTGAAAGATCTGAACGGCAAATACTTCACTTTCCCGGATTACATCACATCCGTAAAACCGGCTGAGGAAGAAAAAACCGAGGAAAAGGCCGAGGAGACAACCGATTCCGCTGAGAAGAAAGAGGACGAGAAGAAACCGCAGACCACGATCTACTATGTGACCGATGAGATCCAGCAGAGCCAGTACATCAACATGTTCCGGGAGCAGGGTATGAACGCCGTTATCCTGAAACACAACATTGATTCCGCTTTTATCACCCATATCGAGCGTGAGAAAGAGAAGGAAAATATCCATTTCCAGCGTATCGATGCAGATGTGACCAATGACTTCAAGGAAGAAGTTTCCGCCGACGAGCTGAAGGATGAGACCGATGCTCTGACTGAGCTCTTCCGCAAGGCTCTGGGCAAAGATAAGCTGGAAGTCAAGGTAGAGAAGCTGAAAAATGAGAATATCTCCTCCATGGTAACTCTGTCCGAGGAGAGCCGCAGAATGCAGGATATGATGAAGATGTACGGCATGGCAGGTATGGATCCCTCCATGTTCGGCACCACCGAGACCCTGGTTCTGAATGCCAACAACAAGCTGGTTCAGTACATCTTTGAGCACAAAGATTCTGAGAATGTTCCGATGTTCTGTGAACAGCTCTACGATCTGGCTCTCTTAAGCCACAAACCGCTGAATCCGGATGAGATGACCAAGTTTATCACCAGAAGCAACGAGATCCTGATGCTTCTTGCCAAATAAGCGTTAAGAAAAATAAGACCGGGATTCCCCCAAAAAGGAGTCCCGGATTTTTTTGTCTCCGCTCTTTTCTTTTAAAGATTTGTCTGCTATACTGATAAAATCAGGGTCAGAATGCACTGCTTTTCCGGCAAATATGTATGCGCTTGTTCCGGTAGCGATCTGTTCTTCAAAAATATTGCTCTGACCCGCCAAACACAATTTCTCCAGGAGGATCTTACCCATGATGGAAAAACTTGCCCCTTATCGGGTATTCACTTCCAGTTCCCTGAAGCTCATCGCCGTCATCACCATGCTGATCGACCATTTCGGGGCCACGGTCATGAGCCAGGCGATCTTAAAACTCCCCGCTGTCAAAGCGGATGCGGACCTTTACCATAACATGCTCATACTCTACCGGCTGATCCGCTACATCGGCCGCGTTGCCTTTCCCATCTACTGTTTTCTTCTGGTGGAAGGCTTTATCCATACCCACAGCAAGATGAAATATCTGCTGCGGCTCGGAATCTTCGTGCTGATCTCCGAGATTCCCTTCGACTATGCGATTTACAATCACTGGTTTTACCCGGACAAACAGAACGTGTTCTTTACCCTGTTTTTTGGCATGCTGGTGATGGTACTGGTGGATCGTTTCCGAAACGACTGGCTGCAGTTTCTCATTATGGCCGTCGGCGTTTATCTCGGCTGGCTCTTTAAGACCGACTACGGTGCAAGAGGCGTTTTTCTCATCTGTACTCTGTTTCTTGTCCGCTATGCCCGTCCGATCCAGTGTCTGGCCGGAGCCCTCATCATGCAGTATGAGCTCACAGCTCCCCTGGCCTTCGTGCCCATCCTTCTCTACAACGGAGAAAAAGGCAATCTGAAAATGAAATACTTCTTCTACTGGTTCTACCCGGTTCATCTTCTGCTGCTGGGTCTTGCCAGAGATATCGTCCTTTTCTATTTCGGATGAATAACCAATTACAGCCCGCAGCATCATTCCTGACCATCTGAATGAATACTGCGGGCTGTCTGTTTACTTAACGTCAAAACATTTTTATGAATTTCTGAATCATTCCTGCTCTTCTGCAAGTTTTCTCAAAATTCCAAGAACACCATTTTCCTCATAGGAAGGAGCCACATGCTTCGCGGCCTTTTTGACGCCATCGGCGGCGTTGGCTACGGCGTAGCTCTCCCCGGCCTGTTGAAACATGCCGATATCGTTGAAGTTATCGCCGAAAGCCATGGTTTCTTCCGGGCGGATTCCCAGGATTTTCTGGAGCTCCTTCAGAGCGTTTCCTTTATCTGCCGCCGGGTCCACGAAATCGATCCAACACTCTCCCGCCTGGAACACCCGGAACGTATCCTTCCAGCGCTCCTCTATCGCAGCCCCGATCCCGGCGATACCGGCCCTCCGGTAAATGGCCAGCTTCTGGATCTCCACAGGCTCTTTCGTCACATCTTTTACCAGATGAATCTGATTGTGATAGCCCTCCACCTGGAGCCGCTCGAAATCCTCGTCGTGCTGCTCGTAGTAGATGCCATCCAGCGTGGAGGCCGTGAAAATGCAGTCCGGAAGGGTTCGCATGTAGGCGATCAGCCTCGCCACATCCGTCTGGTTCATTCCCATGGAATAGAGTTTTTCACCCTTTCGCATAATGTTCGTTCCATTTCCGGAGATAAAAACAATGTCATCAAAAACCGGATCCAAAAGGGCCCGCATGCTGCTGTACTGACGGCCGCTGGCTCCCACAAAAAGTATTCCTTTTTCCTTCAATTTCCGAATGATCTCATAAAATTCCGGATTGATGCTGGTAGTTCCTTCCGGCACCAGGGTTCCGTCAATATCCGATGCAACCAGTTTAATCATATTTTCCCTCCAGAATTTCCCGTAGAGTGTCCTCCACCAGGGCTGTGCGGTAAGGGCAGAGCTTCTTCACTGCCTCAGGAGAATTTTCCATGGCCACGCCGTTTTTCACCGCGGCCAGCATCTCCAGATCGTTGTAATTGTCACCGAAGGCCATGATCTCCTCCGGTTTGACGTTGAAACGCTTTTCCAGAGCCCGCATCGCAGAGCCTTTGTCCACGCCCTCCTGGATCGTATCCAGCCACTCCATGCCGGAAGTCACAACCCGCATCAGCCCTTTGAAGCGTTCCGCCCACTCTTCGTAATGCTGGGAACCGTTCTTTTCATAAAGCGAAATTTTAATATACGGCTCTTCCACTTTGAAAATGTCATCCACCACAGTGACGTTATTTTTTACCACATGGATCAGATGCTCCGCATAGGCCGGGTCTTTTGGCTGCACATAACAGGTGTTCATGCCGGAAAGAAGAACCTCCGTGTCCCCGTGATCCAGAATGATCTTCATGATCTTCTGACCGAGCTCCCGGTCAATGATATGTTTATCGACAACCTCACCCTGATACATAACCAGAGCACCGTTCTCGCAGATATAGGCAATCTCATCCTCCACACCGTGGAACAACCGGTAAAGATTCGGATACTGGCGGCCGCTGGCTGCGGCAAAAATCCTGCCCTGCTTCGTCAGCTCATGAATGAGCTTTGCGGTGCCGGGATTTAAGGACTGGGCATGGTTTAAAAGAAGGGTTCCGTCCAGATCGCTGGCAATGAGTTTTATCATCGGTCAATCCTCCTTTTCCATCGCAAACAAAAAGATCTCCTCCGGCTTCTCTGCGATGTGACAGGCCTTGCTCTCCTCCAGCTCCTTCCGGTCACGGAAGCCCCAGAGAACGCCCACGGTTTCCATTTCCGCTGCTTTTCCAGTTTCCATATCAGTGGCAGTATCGCCGATGTAGAGGCAGTCCTTTTTCTCCGCCCGGAAATGCTCCGCGAGACGGTTGGCCCCGATGGGGGACGGCTTTCTCGGAACGCTGTCGGTCTGCCCCTGAATCGCGTCAAAATAGCCTTTTCCAAACAGGGTCTCCACCACGTCCACCGCCTGGGCATGGGGCTTGTTGGAAAGGACGGAAATTTTGATGCCTGCTGCTTTGAGCTTTTCCAGAAGCTCCGGAATCCCCTCGTAGGGAACGACTTTGTACATACAGGTCTCGCTGAAATATTCCCGGTATTTCCGGTACATCTCCTCATACTGGCTGCACTCCGCGTCCCCGGCCGCCCGAAGGCAACGGCGGCAAAGCTCCTTCGCCCCGTCTCCTGCAAAATATTTAAAACTTTCTGTGGGCTGTTCCGGAAGGTTCATCTCTCTTAATACCCGGTTGGCTGCTACAGCCATAGACTCCAACGTGCTGGCAAGCGTGCCATCCAGATCAAATATACATAATTTCTTCATGAAAAATCACTCTTTCTTTTGTTCTCAAACATGCTTAGGATACCATGTTTTTCCGGGGTTTACAATGGAACAAAGGTACAAAAAAACCGCCTTACCAGCGCAAAACGGAGGTAAGGCGTACAAAATATTTTTTAGTTCAGTTCCCCATCCAGGATGTAAAGCATGCCGGCTTTGAGCTCGATCTCAGCCTGCTCTTCTTTTCCGATGCGGACAGAAACGGTCTTGTCTGTGTCGGAGTAGAGCTGTGCTTCCACTTTGCTATTTTCCCAGGTAATGTCCACGGTGATATTTCCTCTGGCTTTGAGACCAGTCACCTCACCCTTGGTCCATCTCGTGGGCAGTGCCGGGAGAATATCAATCACTCCGGCATGGCTCTGAAGCAGGGACTCTGCCACTCCGGCCGTATAACCGAAGTTTCCGTCGATCTGATAGGGCGGATGGGCGCAGAGCATGTTGGCATAAACGCCGCCTCCAGTCATATGTGTGGATCCATCGGGCTCCACCAGACGGAGGATATGGTTCAGGAGCTCTCCCACATGAGCGCCATCTTTCATTCTCGCCCACATCAGGATCTTCCAGGCCAGGCTCCAGCCGGTACCCTCGTCGCCTCTTCTCAACAGGCTGTTTCTTGCAGCCTCGTAAAGAGCCGGTGTATCTTCTGTGATTCCGCGGCCCGGATGCAGCTCGTAGAGATGGGAAAGGTGGCGGTGATGCTGATCCACTTCTCCAAACTCTTCGTTCCACTCCAGAATCTGACCCTCGCTTCCGATGGCGGTCGGTACCATCTGACTTCTCACCAGTTCCGCTTTTTCTGTCAGCTCATCTTTGATTCCAAGAATCGCGCTGGCTTCCAGGTAATCTCTCAGAAGGTTTCTCACGATGGCGTTCTCGTTTTCTGTATACTGAGCCACGGTGAGCTTTGCATTTTCAAAGAAAAATTCGTTTTCCGGGGAAGTGGCAGGAGAAGCCGCATAGCCTTTTCCCGTATGAACAGCGGACTCCACACAGAAGCGCACATTTTCTTTCAGCACCGGATAGATCCGCTCCAGATACTCTCTGTCCTCGGTAAAGAGATACTGGTCGAAAAGGTTCCGGCAGAGCCACGCATAACCCATGGGCCAGAAGTTCCACTGAGCGAGACCGTCTGCTGGAGTCGTTTTTCTCCAGATATCCGCATTGTGGAAGCTGCAGGCTCCGTTCACTCCAAAGTAATTTTTCGCCGTCTCTTTTCCGTCGGCTGCCAGCTCCTCACAGAGCTTCACCAGAGGCTCGCCCATCTCCGCCAGGTTGCAGAGGCCGGCGGGCCAGTAGTTCATCTCTGTGTTGATATTGATCGTGTAATCGGAGAACCAGGGCGGAACCAGCTCCGCATTCCAGATTCCCTGGAGGTTTGCCGCCTGGGTACCCGGTCTTGAGGACGCGATCAGAAGATATCTTCCGTACTGGAAAAGAAGAGCGCTAAGTCCGATATCCTCGGGATGATCTTTGAAATCGATCAGGCGCTGGCGAAGATCCCGGTCCTCCTCTTCCTCGCCGAGAGAAAGGCGGACGCGGTCATAATAGGTCTCATACTCCACCAGATGCTCGGTCCGAAGAGACGCATAGGATTTCTCCGCACAGGTAAGATCTTTTTCCAGAAGCGGCACCGGTGAAATGCCTTCCAGCACCGGATGTTTGTCATAGCCGTTAAAGCTGGTGCGGATGTCATAATAGAGGGTCAGCTCCTTCGCATTTTTCACGATGAGAGCGTCTCCTGCCTCTTCCACCTCGCCGTCAGTCACAACTTTTGCCCAGCCTTCGTACCACATACCCTGTTTCTCCGGCTCCTCCGGGAAAACGGGAACGGCTTTCTCGGAGCCTCCCTCTCCTACGGTAAAGGGCACTCTTCCGGGGCAATGGCCTTTGGTCTTTAAAATGCCCGCCTCACAGCTGGTCTCCTTGGGATAACCGCCCTCCACATAGATCTTCAGAGAAAAAGCTTCCTCTGAGAGAATGTGGTAAACCAGCGCCTGAGCCGGCCGGCTGATCAGGCAGCGTTTCTCCACCTGTGCACCATGGTTCTTATAAGCGACAATCACCTCCGCCGTATCCAGGCAGAGTTCTCTGTGGTAATCGGAAATCTCCTCCTCACCCAGCATTTCCATGCAGAGATTTCCAAAAGGTATATACATCTGCACATCTTCAGAAGTCTTGAAGCAGTCCTGCAGATAATCCAGCGCTTTCTGATACTCCCGTTTCTCTGTCAGCTCCCGGACCTTGGTCAGGTATCCTTCCGGAAGTTCCTTCTGCGTTTTCTCCGGATAACCTGACCAGAGTGTGTCCTCGTTCAGCGCCAGTGTCTCTTTTTTCGTTCCCCCATACACCGTTGCGCCCAGTCTTCCGTTTCCCATCGGAAGGCTCTCATGCCAGTTTCTGGCAGGCTGATCATAATACAGCTTCATCTTTTGCCTCCTCCATTTCAGTCAGCTCTTTCTGTCGTTTAACGCACCTTCATCATATAATAAAAAACTGCTTTCGGCAACCTGTTTTTTTATCAATTTTCAACAAAAGATGCCAGGATTCTTGGCATTTTAAAAGAGGGACTGTGTTTCTGGAAAAAAGATTTATTCGAAGGGACAGGCTGACCGCCTTTCCCTTCGAGCATCCTTTTCTGCTTAAGGTCAAAAAATATGGGGCTTACGTCAGACTGGCAGGGTATGACTATATGGTGGGTGGAGATAAGTGATTATGGGGGCGTTTGACTTGTTTTGGAATTTTGAGAGTTGCAGTCATGTGTTTTTTGGGTGGCCATTAACTGCATTTGGAGTTTTGGAAGTTGCAGTCATGCATTTTGAGTAGTTTCGTTGACTGCATTTGGCATTTTGGGGAATTGCAGTCAAATATTTTCGGTATTTTATTGACTGCATTTGGAGTTTTTAGGAATTGCAGTCAAACATTTTCTAATTTTGCATGACTGCAATTGAAGTTTTTTAGATTTGCGGTCAACTGGGGGCCTTATTTTTGATGACTCATTTTGAGATTTTGCAATATGCAGTCAATCGAAGCTCCAATACTAAAACAGACCAGCCGCCGTGTCTCCGCTATAGCTGGTCTGTCACTCTTTAATTTCAGATGATCTCTGAATAGATATCTTTCAGTGCCGGGTAAATTTTTGCGAATTTCCGGTATTTTTCATCGTATTTCTTTACAAGGTCGGGATCGGGTTCTACGGTGTCCACAATTTTGACGATGTGGGAAGCGGCATCCTCAACGGAGGTGTACTCACCGCAGGCCACGGCTGCCAGCATGGCTCCGCCAAGGCCGGGACCTTCCTCGCTCTTCATGATGTCCACGGGAATGCCAAGCACGTTGGCCACGATCTTTCTCCAGAGAGGGCTCTTGGCTCCGCCGCCGCAGATCTTGGTCCGGGTGATGGGGATACCGAGGGATCTGGCGATCTCGAAGGAATCACGGATGGCGAAAGCCACACCTTCCAGGACAGCCTGGGTCATGTCGGCTCTCGTGGTGTCCATGCTCATGCCAATGAAGGTTCCGCGGGCATCCGGATTGTTGTGGGGAGAACGCTCGCCCATCAGATAAGGAAGGAAAAATACATGATTTTCTCCAAGTTTCGTGATCTTCTCCTGCTCGCCTGCATAATCCTTCGTGCCGATGATCTCGTCCATCCACCATTTGTTACAGGAAGCTGCGCTGAGCATGCAGCCCATAAGATGATATTTGCCGTCTGCATGGGCAAAAGCGTGAAGCGCATTGTTGCTGTCTACGCAGAACTCTTCACTGGAAACGAAAATGGTTCCGGAGGTTCCGAGGGAAATGTTGCACTGGCCGTCGCCGACGGTTCCGGTTCCCACGGCTGCCGCTGCGTTGTCTCCAGCTCCCGCTGCCACCCTGACGCTTTCCGGCAGTTTTAAGAGAGCTGCTACTTCCGGCTTCAGCGTGCCGACGCACTCATAGCTTTCGTAAATCTTTGCCACCTGATCTTTGCGGATGCCGCAGATCTTCAGCATCTCTTCAGACCAGCATTTGTTTTTCACATCGAAAATCAGCATACCGGAGGCATCGGACACGTCCGTGCAGAAGGTTCCGGTCAGACGGTAAGCCAGGTAATCCTTCGGCAGCATGATCTTGCTGATCCGGGCAAAATTTTCCGGCTCGTTCTCTTTTACCCAGAGAATCTTCGGGGCAGTAAAGCCTGCGAAAGCGATGTTGGCGGTGTACTCGGAAAGCTTGCCTTTTCCGATCACTTCATTTAAGTAGTTTGTCTCTTTTCCGGTTCTTCCGTCATTCCAGAGGATCGCAGGACGGATCACCTCGTCATTTTCATCCAGCATAACAAGACCGTGCATCTGACCGCCGAAGCTCAGGCCGGCAACTTTTTCTCTGTCCGTTTCCGGCACCAGCTCCCGGATGCCTTCCACCACAGCGTTCCACCAGTCCTCCGGTTTTTGTTCCGACCAGCCCGGATGGGGGAAGTATAAGGGATATTCCTTTGAAACCACATTTCTGATGCTACCGTCCGCCTCCATGAGAAGCAGTTTGACAGCGGAAGTACCAAGGTCTACTCCAATATAATACATAATCATTCTCCTCTTGTAATGATTCAAAAAACAGCCATTGGGAAGCCTTCTGAATCGCCACTTCTTTTTGATATAAGAAAGCCGGACTGCCTGTGACAAATCTTAAGCAGTCCGGCCTTTTCTTTTGTCAGATGGATTGCTGCAATCCACTGTTTACTTCATAGTCGATAAGTCCGGCAGGCAAAGTGTAAACCGGATACTCAGGCGAAGGGATTCTCTGTCTTGTAGAGCATGCCCTTCGGCTGATTGAAACCGATCTCCTCTACATCCACCCCGATGTATTTGAATACTTCATAGAGTGCTTTTCCATAATGGCCGAATGCAACAGCTCCATGATGCGGATAGTTCTTCTCGATCAGAACATGACGATAGAATCTTCCCATCTCCGGAATTGCGAAGATACCGATGGAACCGAAGGATTTGGTTGCTACCGGAAGAACCTCGCCCTGTGCCACATAAGCGCGGAGCTTGCAGTCTGCGGTACTCTGCAGACGATAGAAAGTGATGTCGCCCGGTGCGATATCTCCCTCGAGGGTTCCCTGAGTTACCTCTTCCGGAAGGGATCTTGCCATAATGAACTGGTATTTCATAGAGCAGAAAGCCAGTTTTCTGGAGCAGGTATTTCCGCAGTGGAAGCCCATGAAGGTATCTTTCAGGGTGTACGGGAATTTGCCCTCGATGCTCTCTTTGTACATATCCTTCGGAACGCTGTTGTTGATATCCAGCAGGGTAACGGCATCCTCGCTGATGCAGGTTCCGATGAACTCGCTGAGTGCTCCGTAGATATCTACCTCACAGGATACGGGGATTCCTCTTCCGGTGAGACGGCTGTTTACATAGCAGGGAACAAAGCCGAACTGAGTCTGAAATGCAGGCCAGCATTTTCCGGCGATGGTCACATACTCGCGATAGCCCTTGTGAGCCTCTACCCAGTCAAGCAGGGTGATCTCGTACTGAGCCAGTTTCGGCAGGATCTCGGGTTTCATATTGCCCTCGCCCAGCTCTGCCTCCATATCTTTTACTACCTCCGGGATTCTCGGATCGCCGGCATGTTTGTTGTAAGCCTCGAAAAGGTCCAGCTCGGAGTTCTCCTCGATCTCAACGCCCAGATTGTAAAGCTGCTGAATCGGTGCGTTGCAGGCCAGGAAGTTTAACGGACGGGGACCAAAGCTGATGATTTTCAGTTTGGAAAGACCGATGACAGCTCTTGCGATCGGCAGGAACTCGTGGATCATATCGGCGCAGTCCTCAGCGTCTCCCACCGGATACTCGGGGATGTATGCTTTGGTGTTTCTCAGTTTCAGGTTGTAGCTGGCGTTGAGCATTCCGCAGTATGCGTCTCCTCTTCCGCCTACCAGGCTGTCGCCGCTCTCCTCGGCTGCTGCAACGAACATTTTCGGTCCGTCAAAATGTTTTGCCAGCAGAGTCTCGGCGATCTCCGGTCCGAAGTTTCCAAGATATACGCAGAGGGCATTACAACCAGCTTTTTTGATATCCTCGAGAGCCTGAACCATATGAATCTCGCTCTCGACGATACAGACGGGACATTCGTAGATGTCTGCTGCATCATATTTCTTTGCATAAGCGTCCACAAGAGCTTTTCTTCTGTTTACAGACAGGGGCTCAGGGAAACAGTCACGGCTCACTGCCACGATACCAACTTTTACTTTGGGAATGTTGTTCATTGTTAAAATCCTCCTTGTGTATGTAAATCAATCGAGTTTCAGATTTTCTCCGATGATGCCATTGAAAGCGCCTTCAATCTTTGCATCCGGATGGGCAATCACCCATTTGTTTGTACCGAAAAGCAGCTTCTCCTCGTCAATTGCGTTCTCGTGCTTCTTCGCGAGATCCAGATTGGTTCCCTTCGGAAGAACAACGACCATGCGGAAACCGCTCTCCACGGTGTTGCAGGGCGCATAATGCAGGGTGTCGGCAAAAACCTCCACAGCCGTTCCGGCGGGAACCAGGAAAGCCTCCACATTTGCAGAATCATACTGGAAATCCTCGGTGATGTCTGCGCGTTTTCCAAGCATCAGCACCAGATCGCTGACTGCCACGTCGATCTCAGAAGAACGATGGTATTCCAGCGCGTTCAAAAGCTTGTTTTTTCCGTTGCAGTAACCGATCTGTACCGGCATCTCGCCGTAAGTGCGCTCCACCAGTTCATCAAAAACAGGAAGCGCCTCCAGCTCCGGGACAGAAGCCACATAGATCACGTCCTCGGGACAGGGAGTCTTCTTCATCTCCTTGATTAGTTCTTTGAAATCAACATCCTTTACGATACGGCCGTATTTTTTGAATTTTGCGTCCGTAACCGGAATCAGGTTCATGAGAAAAATCCTCCTTTACACTTAGTTTAATGACTGAACTTTTAATTTCAGTATAGAAGGAAGGGGGGTGTTTGTCAACTGTTTTTTGTGCTCCTCTCTATGGAATCGGCCCGGATTTTATGATAAAATGTAACTGTTCAGAGCGCAGCGAAATCGAGGTCTGGCTCTGAATGCTTACAATAGCTAACAGGAGTTTTTCTTATGCATTTTTTTGATCCCATTACAGATTTTATCTTTATAGAAAATGAACCGGAACCGGCAGACGTGATCTTCATTCCCGGCGGCCCCTGCGGAGAGATCGCCCTGCACGCTGCAGAGCTTTTCCATCAGGGTTACGCCCCTCTTCTGATCCCTTCGGGCTGCCACAGCATTCTCGATCCTGTCTATCGCGGAGCCCGGTCGCCGGAAAAATACCGCGGCAGGGAATTTCCCACCGAGGCTGATTTTTTCTCCGCCATTCTTATGGAAAAGGGCGTCCCGGCCGAAAACATCCTGCCGGAGCGTCAGGCCACCTTCACCTACGAAAACGCTATCTATACAAGGAATCTCACCGACGCCCTCGGTCTCACGGTTCGGACCGCCCTTCTCTCCTGCCAGGCCTATCACGCCCGCCGTGCCCTCCTCTATTACCAGGCCCTTTTTCCGGAGACCCGGATCCTGGTTACACCCACCGTCACCCAGGGAATCCGGCGTGAGGACTGGTTTGAACGGTCGAAAACCATCGATCTGGTCCTTCAGGAGGTGGAGCACTGCGGCAGCCAGTTCCACGAAATCCTGAAAAAATATCCCGAACCGGCCATTCCGGTCCGCTGAAAACCTGTTTTTTCGAGGAATATCCGTGAGCGGGAAGGAAATTTATGGCAAAAAGCACACAAATTTGAATTCCCCCCTTCCTTTTTCAGCAAAAAAGTATTAAAATAAAAGCAATTATTTCGAAACAAGAAAGGAGATCCCTTATGGCTAAAAACGATAAACTTGGCAAGCTTCTGTTAGGAAGTGCTCTGGCAGGCGCTGCTATCGGTACCCTTACTTATTTTCTTAAGAAAAAAGGGCAGGACAGCTCCTGGGATGACGAAGATCTGGAAGATTTCGATGACAATCTGACCGATCATAAAACAGAGGATGACGAGGACGACGACGATACTCCCGTTTCCAGAGAATATGTGACCATTCACACCGATCACAGCCACGCCGAGGAAGCCGGCGAAGGCAGCGAGGCTTTCGAGGACGAGACCGAAGAAGCACCCGAAACTGAGGAAAAAGCTGAGGCTCCGGCTGAAGAAGAGGCTGAAACTCCTGAAGAGGCTGTTCCCACTGAGGAAGCCCCCGAAGCTCCTGCTGAAGAGACAGCGGCTCCCACATCCGACGAAACCGATGCTCCCGAAGCTGAATAAAACAAATCTATGACGACAAAATCCCGGTCCGCTGACTATTTAAAAATCAGCTGACCGGGACTTTTTTTATTCTCTCCACACATCTTTCAAAAGCCCCACGGCCTCCCGTATGGCTTCCTCTTTGAGATTCGCATAGCCTAAGATCACCGTATGGGTCTCTTCTTTTTCTCTGACGTAATAACCGGACAGGCCATAGACCTGGATCCCCGCCTTTTTTGCCAGGGCGCAGGCCTCGTCTTCCGTTCTTCCGTTCTGGAAACGGACCAGAAGGTGGACTCCTGCATTTTCTCCTGAAATTTCAATTCCGGGGATCTCTTTTAACCCTTCCAGAAGCACGTCATGACGGTTTTTGTAAACCGCGCGCATCTTATTCAGATGCCGCTCATAGTAGCCTTCCTTCAGGAAACCGGCCACGATCCGCTGATCCACCCTCGATACCGTGGAGGAAAAAGCCGTGCCCCGCTCTTTGTAGCACCTGAGAAGCTTTTCCGGCAATACCAGGTAGCTCACACGGATCGCAGGAGCGATGGATTTGGAAAAGGTTCCGATATAAATGACCTTTCCGTGGCTGTCGTAGCCCTGGAGCGCCGGAATCGGTTTTCCCTTATAGCGAAATTCACTGTCATAATCGTCCTCGATGATGTAGCGCTCCTTGGAGCCGTTCGCCCATTTCAGGAGCTCCAGCCGCCGCTTGATCGGCATTACGGTTCCCAAGGGATATTGATGGGAGGGCATCACATAGGCGATCTCCGCCCCGGAGGCCTCGAGCTTTTTCACATTCATGCCGGAGCGGTCCATATCGATGACCTGCATGGAATTTCCCAGATTTTCAAGAACCTGATAGGCCTTTTTATAGGTAGGGTTCTCCATGGCGATGGAACGCTTCCCCCCGAAAACTGCCTGCAAAAGCATGAGAAGATAGTCGGTTCCGGCCCCCACCACCACCTGTTCCGGCAGGCAGTTGACGCCCCGGGACTGGTGAAGATGAGCTGCAATCGTGCTTCGAAGCTCCAGCTCCCCGGCGGGTTCTCCCAGCATGAAAAGCTCCTTCTCGTCGTCCTGCAGAACCACCCGGGACAATTTTCTCCAGGCATTATGCGGAAAACTGTCGAGATCCACGCCATTAGGCGAAAAATCAAAGCGGTAGTGCTCCCTTTTCACCTCAGCGGGTCTGGCCTCTTCTCTCTCCTTCGCCACGCCTTTATAGATCCCGTCCAGCTCGCTGACAAAATATCCCCGGCAGGGAGCCGATTCGATATAGCCCTCGGATAAAAGCTGCTCGTAAGCCATATCCACGGTGCTCCGGCTCACCTGGAGGTACTGGGCCAATTTACGGGTAGAGGGCAGCCTTTCCTGAAAAGGCAGCCCTCCATCTAAAATTTCAGTCTTTATGTGGTTGTAGATCTGTTCGTAAAGAGGCCGGTCAGAGCCGGTCTCCAGACTGATGGTAAGCTCCGTCATGCCTTAGGCCTTGGGAAGCTTAAAGGAACTCTTCAGGGAAACGATCCGGTTGAACACCAGATTTTTATCCGTGGAATCCTTGGAATCCACGCAGAAGAAACCGTTTCTCACGAACTGGAAGCTGTCGTAAGCCTTCGCACCCTTGAAGTTCGGCTCCAGATAGCAGTCTTTTACGATGGTCAGAGAATTGGGATTCAGGTTCAGGGAACCGTCCTCATTGTAAACACCCTTGCTCTCATCGATGATGTTCTCATAGAGACGGCACTCAGCCTTGATGGCGGTGGAAGCATTTACCCAATGAATGGTACCTTTTACTTTTCTGCCGTCCGGTGCGTTTCCGCCCTTGGTCTCGGGATCGTAAGTGGCATGGATCACAGTGATGTTGCCATTCTCGTCCTTCTCGCAGCCGGTGCAGGTCACAAAGTAAGCGTTCATAAGACGTACCTCATTGCCCGGGAAGAGACGGAAATATTTCTTCGGCGGCTCCTCCATGAAGTCCTCAGCCTCGATGTAAAGCTCTTTGCCGAAGGGAACCTCACGGCTTCCAAGCGCCTCGTTCTCCAGATTGTTCGGAGCGGTCAGGTACTCAACCTGTCCTTCCGGATAGTTGTCGATGACCAGCTTTACCGGATGAAGGATTGCCATCATACGCGGAGCCTTGGTCTTTAAGTCCTCACGGATGCAGTACTCCAGCATTGCGTAGTCTGCGGAAGACTGAGCTTTGCTGACGCCGCAGAGGTCTACGAACATCTTGATGGATTCCGGTGTGAAGCCTCTTCTTCTGAGGGCTGCGATAGAAACCAGTCTCGGATCGTCCCAGCCGTCTACGATGCCTTCCTCAACCAGACGTTTGATGTAACGTTTACCGGTAACGACGTTGGTCAGGTAGAGCTTTGCGAACTCGATCTGCTTCGGCGGGAACTCAAACTCACACTCTTTTACGACCCAGTCATACAGCGGACGGTGATCCTCAAACTCCAGCGTACAGATGGAATGGGTTACGCCCTCGATGGCATCCTCAATCGGATGAGCGAAATCATACATCGGATAAATGCACCAGGTATCGCCGGTACGGTGATGGGTCATATGAGCCACACGGTAGATGATCGGGTCACGCATGTTGATGTTGGGGGATGCCATATCGATCTTGGCACGGAGCACTTTCTCTCCGTCCTGGTATTTACCGTTTTTCATGTTCTCGAAAAGCTCCAGGTTTTCTTCCACGGAACGATCACGGTAGGGGCTGTTTTTGCCCGGCTCAGTCAGGGTTCCTCTGTACTCGCGGATCTCCTCCGGAGAGAGGTCGCAGACGTAGGCTTTGCCTTTTTTGATAAGCTTGATGGCATACTCGTACATTTTTCCAAAGTAATCGGAAGCGAAGTAGAGTCTGTCCTCCCAGTCGGCGCCCAGCCATTTGATGTCGGCCTTGATGGACTCCACGAACTCCACTTTCTCTTTCGTGGGGTTGGTGTCGTCGAAACGCATGTTGAATTTGCCGTGATATTTCTGTGCAAGTCCATAATTTAAAAGGATGGATTTCGCATGTCCGATATGAAGGTATCCGTTGGGCTCTGGCGGGAACCGGGTACAGATCTCTTTATATTTTCCTTCTGCCAAATCCTTCTCTATAATCTGTTCAATAAAATTTTTGGAAACTGTTTCGTTCTCCATTCTTTCTCCTCCAGTCATTGCCCAGGGGTAGCCCTGGAAAGTTCATGATAGTTCAGTGTACCATAAAGTCTGAAAAAAAACAACGCATGAATTGTATTCCCCGGCAAAAAATGCTATGATACCCCTGTAACGATCTGACACAAAAGGAGTTTCCCATGTATTATTTTATTATAAACCCCAATTCCAGTTCCGGAAAAGGACTTCTGATCTGGAAATCCATCGAGCCTGTCTTAAAGGAGCGAAACGTTGACTATCATCCTTTTTTCACGAAGGACAGAGAGAGCACGGCCCATCTGGTCAAAAGGCTCTGCACGGAAAAAGCTCCGGCAACCATCGTGGCTGTGGGCGGAGACGGCACGGTGAACGATGTGCTGAACGGCCTTGCCAATTTTGAAAATATCACCTTCGGCTACATTCCTTCCGGCTCCGGAAACGACCTGGCCCGGGGCCTTCATCTGGAAACGGATCCCGAAAAAGCGCTGGAGCGCATCCTCTCCCCCACCCGGACAGAATCGCTTCGGATCGCTTCTGTCTCCACCCCGGCTTTTTCCCGGCGTTTTCTCGTGAGCAGCGGTCTGGGCTTTGACGCCGCAGTCTGCGAGGGCGCTCTCCATTCCAGATTTAAGAAATTTCTGAATCAGCTTCATCTCGGAAAGCTCACCTACACAGGCATCGCTTTAAAGGAACTCTTCCTCTCCCACTGTCCGAAGGCAAAGCTCATTCTGGACGAGGCGACCGTCGTCGAAGTTCCGGCCATGTTTTTCACCGCTGCCATGAACCTCCCCTACGAGGGTGGCGGCTTTCAGTTCTGCCCGAAAGCGGATCCCAAAGACGACCGGCTGGATCTGATCCTCGTGGAAAAAATGCCAAAACTCAAAATCCTGTGCCTCCTTCCCACAGCCTTCTTCGGAAAGCACACCCGTTTCCACGGCGTCCACATCTATACCTTCAAAGAGGCAACACTTATCACAGAACGGCCTCTTTTCCTGCATACGGACGGCGAAATCCCCGGGAAAACCATGGAAGCGACCTGGCGGCTGCTGTCGGAAAAGCTTTCCATGATTTTAGAATAGTCATATTTCCCCAACAAAAAATCAGACTATGCAAATTGGACTGCACAGTCTGATTTTTTGTTATACTTTTTTAGTTGAAACCGAAGAATTTCTGAGTCAGCTGGTAAGCGGCAACGGAAACTTTTCTTCCTCCCTTGCCCGGCAGGTTCATGGCCCGGCCCAGGAGGCTGTGGCGCAGTTTATAATAGAGACGAAGATCCGCTCTCTTTAAGTACTGCCAGAGCTCCTGCTTTTTCTCAAAGTTTTCATCCGTGCCGGAACGAAGCAGCAGCACAGAGGAAATGGTTGTGATGATATCCAGATAACTCATCATATAGTTTCTCAGGCGTTTGTCCTTGATATTCCGCCCGGCCATAAAGTCAATCATGATCTTGTTCACGCGGATCTGCTGGTCGATACGGCCGATCATGATGGTCTCGTTGACGGACTGATCCTCTCTTCCGATAAAGTAGTGGTAGAACTCCGCATCGAGGTAGTAGAGCTTCTTCACGAAGGGAAGGGGCTGGAACACGAAAATGTTGTCCACATAGAAGGTGTGTTTCGGCAGTTTCAGACCGCACTCTCTCAGAAGGCCTGTCCGGTAGATCACGGAATGCATAAGGATATAGTGGCCCAGACGCATGTTTCCCATCTCTTCCCAGGTGAATACCCGTTCTGTGGGCATGGCGGAGTGGTACTGCATGATCCGTTTTCTCTTCTGGCCAACTTTGTCGTAAATATAGTTGCTGATGAACATATCGACTGTGTCAGGTCCGGCGATGAGTTCTTTTAAGAGGCCGATGATCTTTAAGAGGACATCGGAATCCACCCAGTCATCGCTGTCCACCACCTTGAAGTAGACGCCGCTGGCATTGGCGATACCGGTATTTACAGCCTCGCCATGACCGCCATTCTCCTGATGGATAGCTTTCACAATCGTGGGATATTTTTCCTGGTAGGAATCCGCGATGGCTGCGGTATTATCCTTCTTGGAACCGTCGTCCACAATGAGGATTTCGATATCCTCACCGCCCGGAAGCAGGGATTCTATACATTTTCTCATGTAAGCTTCAGAATTGTAGCAGGGAATTGCCACAGATAAAATTTTCATATCGTTCTCCAATCATTTCTTTTTTCTTAAGAAGTCCACATAGGCCGCAAAGGCGGAGGGAATGGGATATTCCTGCTCCAGCCGGTCCGGTTCCACAAAAAGGAAGGGCTCCTTTTTTCCGGTTTCTTTGTCTTCCAGACGGACCTGATAGCCCGTCATCTGCCATTCCACATGGCTGAAAATATGTTTTGCCCCGGGAAGTTCCCGGATGTGCAGCGGAGAAAAACCTTCTTCTTTCAGATATTCCAGCACCTCTTCCCGGCTAAGATTCCCGGAGAGATTCGGAAGCTCATAAAGTCCCGACAGAAGGCCTTTGGTCGGCCGTTTCCGGATGGCCCGGTCGTCCCCTCTTAAAAGGACCAGCACGGTCCGTTCTTCCACTCTTCTCGGCTTTTTCGCCGCTTTCTTCGGAAACTCCAGCTCGATGCCGTCCCGGTGGCCCCGGCAGAGATTTTTCAGCGGGCACTCCTCGCATCTGGCCTGTCCGTTTGGCACGCACACCGTCGCCCCGAGCTCCATCAGAGCCTGATTAAAGGCACCGGGTCTGTCCTGCGGCATCACGGCCTGAAGCGCCGTCTCCACGGATTTTTTTACAGACTGCTTTAGGATATCCCGGTCATCCTCCGTCACCCGGGAGAGGACTCTCAAAACATTTCCATCCACCGCCGGATAGCATTTTCCATAGGCGATGGAGAGGACCGCTCCCGCCGTGTAGGAACCGATACCCGGAAGAGCCAGAACCGCCTCGTAATCCTTCGGCATGACTCCTTCGTACTCTTCCACAAGAATCTCCGCCGCCTTTTTAAGATTTCGCGCCCGGTTGTAATAGCCTAAGCCCTCCCAGAGCTTTAAAAGGCGCTCCTCCGGACAGGCTGCAAGCTCCCGGATCCCCGGCAGCGCTTCCATAAAACGTTCATAGTAAGGCTTCACCGCCTCCACCCTGGTCTGCTGTAGCATGATCTCCGAGACCCAGACCCGGTAGGCCGTAGGCTTTTCCCGCCAGGGCAGGATCCTCGCATGCTCGTCATACCAGGAAAGCAGCGGCTCCGCCAATTGTTCCAACATATCATTTTCTCCTAGTTTTTTCATGAGGTATTATAGTGAAATTTTCCCGCGTTTGTCAAGGAAAATAGGCTTAGTGTACTGTATCATTCACTTTCAGTATAATGACGCCGAATGAATTTTTATTCTGCAAGACGGAGGAATGAGGCGATGCGGTGGCATCGTCGATTGACGACAACGCAGCAGATGAAAATTCAGGCAAGTCATTATGCGAAATGTGAGTGAGACAGTACACTACATCACCGATAATAACAGATAATGGGGTAGCCCGCGCTGATGTTTTCATACATCTGGGCAGCCGCCCAGGTGGGCATGTTCACACAGCCGTGTGAACCGCTGTAGGTGTAAATGTTTCCCCCGAAAGACCCTCTCCAGCTGGCGTCATGGAAACCGATACCTCCGTTAAAGGGCATCCAGTAAGTCACCGGTGTCTCGTAGGAATCCCCCGGCGTGTCGCTCTTTAAGACGAAAGGCGAGGTCTTATAATAGAGGGAATAGACTCCAGGAGGGGTCGTATTTCCCTTGGATGTGTCCCCGGAAACGAAATCACACTCCAGAATCACCACGCCGTCCCGGTACATCCAGAGATGCTGGCGGCTCAAATCCACTTCCACATAGGAATTTCCCAGGTCACAGTTCCTTCTGGTGGAGGCGGTCTGAGCGTAAACTGGCTCCCGCTCCACCTGAAGGCCGTCCTTTAGAATAGAAAGAAGCTGTTCATTTTCCGCATTCTGGTCGATGAGCCAGCCGTAAGCTCCGCCGCTGACTTCCACAGTACTGCCGTCATGAGTCTTAAAGCTTCTCGTTTTTCCATAAGTATCATATTTCTGCGCCAGACCGTAGACATACTCGGCCACCGCATCGGAATCCAGCGTGACCGTGCCGTCCTCATCCACCTTCAGCCAGTTGTTGATTGCGCTTCCGTCGAGCGTCTCCTTCTGATCTCCGAAATCATAGGTCACACGGACGCTGGTGTAATGATAGAGACGCTCATATTTTTTCCGGAGAACCGGATCCCCGGAGGTGAGCGACGGCTTCTCATAGCAGTCCTCCGCATCCAGATCTACCGTGGTCTTCCCGGTCTCGATGGCTTTTCTGATGACGGCCTCCGCCTTTTCCCGGATGACCTTCTGGCCCTGCTGCTCTTTTTTCAGCTCATAGGTAGTGCCGTTGAAGGTGAGCTTCGCATCCTCCGGTGCCTTCTCCACCTGGGGTTTGAAGCAGGTCAGGCCGTCTATGGCTGTCTTCAGCGCGGAGACATTGTAGGTCGCGGCCGACGCAAACTCATAGGAAAAGCTCTTGACGAGCATCAGCGGCCATTTATATGCCTTCTGATCCTCCTTAAAACCCTTGATCTCCCCCGCGGACGCATACTCATAACCGATGTCCGCCGCCTGGATCGTATCCTCGCTGCCGCCCCGCTCCTTGACCAGCAGCCTGTACTTCGCCACCTGTGAGGCCACGATCGCTTCCACCTCCTCCACGGTGTCATAGGAGGCCTCGATGGAATTGATCGTGGTGCCTGTGAAAAATTTATCCTTAAAATAAAAGATCCCACAGGCGTAGATCACCCCCGCGACCAGACAGACCAGAACCAAGGTGATTCCCGTGGCCGTCTTCCACCGGCTTTTTTTCTTTTTTGGCGCTTCTGCAAATACTTCTCTCATGTCTTCTTCCCTTTTATCCCTTTTTATTATCATGTCTTCTATCATACCATTTTCCGGGTATCAGAAAAAGCTCTTTCCCTCATATTCAGATAAAATTAAGATTCATCGGTTCTGCTGATATAAGTGGCGTAGCCCAGGCTTTTTAAGACCTGTTCCATCTTCACCGCATTGTCCAGTCTCTCATAGTTTCCCACCCATACCAGGAAGAGATCCTCGCTCTTTCCGATCTCTGCCGGAAAACGCTGTCTTAAGAGCTTCTGATAAAGGCTCCAGGCGTTCTCTTCCCGCCGGAAAGCCCCTGTCTGGACGCGGTAACGGGTGCTTGCGGGGCGGTTCCAGGCCATATTTTCTGTCTGGCTCTTCCAGGCGGTATTCTCAGAAGGAGCTTCTGCCTGACGGTTCCAGGCGGTGTCCTCGGAGTAGACTCTCTCCGCGCTCTCGGTTCCGCCCGAGAGGTAGCCGTTTTCCCGGAGCGTTTTCAGGATGCCGTCGGCAATGGCCCGGGCCACCCCGTCAAAATTCTGATCCAGAAGCTCGTTGTCCGCCCGGGTGTTGATAAAGCCCACTTCGATGAGGGCTGCAGGCATTTTTGTCCGTCTTAAGACTACAAGGCCCGGCCGCTCCCGAATGCCGAGATTCTGAAAGCCCGCCTGGGCGAGCTCTCTGTTAATATTCTCCGCCAGCGCTTTTTTTATCCCCGACTCATCGTAGACCAGGGTCTCCACACCGGAGTACTGGTCATTTTCCGGGCTGGAATTTCTATGAATAGAGATAAAAAGATCCGCCCCGGCCTGATTGCCCTTCTGGGCCTTCTGAAAAGGCGTCTCATAACTGTCGTCGGTCCTGGTGTAGACCACGTCCACGCCGTTTTCCGCCAGGATACTTCCCACTGCCAGGGCAAGAGCAAGATTGTCATCTTTTTCCTGTCTTCCCTCATACACCGCTCCCGGATCGCTGCCTCCGTGACCGGCGTCCACCACCACTTTTGCCATAAAAAAACTCCTGCATATCCTTTCTTTTCAGCATATGCAGGAGCAATCGATTTATACCTTCTCTCTGTCGATCAGGGCCCGGATCTTCATGGCAGCCCAGTCTTTCAGCCGATAGCCCAGAAGCACCAGCTGCGTGAAAGCTTTGGAAATCACCAGAACCATGCAGATCATGGGAACGGTGAAGATGCATTCCCAGCGGAAAATTGAATAAATTCCGAGAAGTCCCGGAAAGAGCATGATTCCAAGGGCAAACAGACAGATAAGAATCACAGTCATTGTCCGTCTGATCCAGTTCATCGGCCTGCAGACCTCAATTACCACCATAAAGCTTACGGTGCCGCCCACCAGAAGATTAAACATATAGGTCATGGTCGGATCGTTATTCCAGAAGGGTGTCAGCACCTGAATCGTCAGAAGACACACCACCATGGACAAAGCCTGTGGTAAGGCAATCCTCAAAACATGCCTCAGGAAACCGCCGCCGTCCACGCTCTCGTTCTGCTCCAGCGTCAGAAGAAAACTCGGCACACCGATGGCCATGGCGCTGATCCAGGAAAGCTGGATGGGAATAAAAGGATATTCCCGGGCGAGGAGAATAAAGAGTACGCAGAGGATCACGGAATAGATCGTCTTCGTCAGGTACAGGGAGCTCACACGCTCGATGTTGGCGATAATTGTACGGCCCTCGCTGACGATGTTCTTCAGGCAGGAGAAATCCGAATCCAGAAGAACGATATGAGCCACCTGCTTGGCCGCATCGCTGCCCGCCGCCATGGCGATACCGCAGTCTGCATCTTTCAGGGCAAGGACGTCGTTGACACCGTCGCCCACCATGCCGACTACCGCCTTGTTTGCCTGGTAAGCCCGGACGATGTTCTGCTTCTGCTCCGGTTTCACCCGGCCGTAAACGGTGTAATCGCCCACAACTTTTTTCAGCTCCTCAAAATCTTCCGGAAGCTCGTTGGCGTCGATATAATGCTCGGCTCCATTCAAGCCCGCTTTCAGGGCAATCTGGGAAACCGTCGCCGGATTGTCTCCGGAGATGACTTTGATATTTACATTCTGTGAAGCAAAGTAATTGAAGATCTCTGGCGCTTCCTCACGGATACAGTCAGAAATGATGATCAGTCCCATGGGGCTTACACCCCAGACCGTACCGTCCTCTACAGTGATCGTGTCACAGGAAGCGAGAAGCAGAACCCGTAAGCCCTCGGCCGCATAGGACTCGGCCTTGAGAAGAATCTCCCGGTCTTCCTCTCTGAGGAGAAATTCCGGCGCTCCGAGGACGAAACAGCCTTCCTGATCATAACGGATCGCCCGGTATTTCCGGTCGGAGGAGAAAGGAATCTTCTCCAGCGAACGCCAGCGGCTGCTCTTCTTGAAATACTTCATCAGGGCATCCTGAGTGTTGTTCACATCGTCAAAGGCAAAGGCCATCTCATTCATCACAGCCTCCACCCGTTCTTTCTCCGTATCGTTCACGCCAATGACGTCCACCACCTCAAGTTTTCCGGTGGTGATGGTGCCGGTCTTGTCAAGACAGAGCACATTTACCCGGGCCAGAGCTTCGATGGCCTCCATCTCCTGAACCAGGGCACGTTTTCTCGCCAGCCGGCCTACGCCGAGGATAAAGGAGATACTGGTCAGAAGCACCAGTCCCTCGGGAATCATTCCGATGACGCCCGCCACGGTTCCTACCAGACAGTCGGAGAAGCCGGTTCCCGCATTGCTCTGGGAAAGGTAAAGCATGATGCCGATCGGAACGATGAGTACGCCGACCACTTTGATGATGCGGTTGATTGTGCGCTGCATCTCAGAGCTGGCACGTTTTTTGGTCTTGGCCTTTTTCATGAGCTGGTAAGCGTAGCTGTCCTCGCCCACATATTCAACCTGAACCACGCCGCTTCCGGCTGTCAGGAAGCTTCCGGACATCAGCCGGTCGCCGGCTTTTTTCTTCACCGGCCTGGACTCGCCGGTCAGCATGGATTCGTTAACTTCCATACCGTCGGACTCCATGACGATGGCATCCGCGCAGACCTGATTGCCTGTGGCAAGGACCATCGTGTCCTTTACAACCACGTCATGAATATCAATTTCCTTTACCTCGCCCCCGCGGATTACCGTGGCTTTGGAAGCTGTGATCACCGCCAGCCTGTCCACCAGTTTCTTGACCTTCATCTCCTGAACGATACCGATCAGCGTGTTGACGATGATGACACCCATGAAGGTGATGTTCTTAAACTGGCCGGATACCAGAATCAAGATTCCTAAAAACAGATTCAGAAAGTTGAAATAGGTCAGCGTGTGGTCCCGGATGATCTCCTTATTCGTCTTGAAAATACTCTCTCCGGTCTGGTTCACCCTGCCCATATGGACCTGGTTTTCCACCTCGGCCTCGGTAAGGCCTTTGTAGACGTAAGTGCCATTCTCCAGCTTCTCCCTGGCCTCCAGCTCGGCTTTCTTCTCCGCATCAGAATAAACCGGGATTTCCACATAAGGCTCCTCCTCCGGTTCCTCCGGCTCGGGCTTCTTCTTAAATGGAAGAGAAAAAGTGAATTTCTTCTTCTCCGGCTTTTCATCAGAAGCTTCGTCCTGGGACTGGTCAGCAGTTTCGGAAGTTGTGCCCGGTTCTGTGCCAGAAGTATTGGAAACTTCTGACGAAGCGGTGTCGTCCGGTTTTTCGGAGGCTTCCGGTTCCGGATTTTCTTTCTTTCTTTTGAATCTCGAGAAGAAACCTTTCTTTTTCGGAGGTTCCTCGGAGGCTTCCTCAGGTGAATCCTCTGGAAGTAGCTCCTTCGGTTCCTCAGAAAGAGTCTCCACATCTGAAGCTGACTCTATATTTTGCGTTTCTGACTTTTCGGAGGTTTCCTGTTCTTCCTTCTGTGACTCTGCTTCCGGAACCTCCGCCGGCTTTATCTCTTCTCCGGCCGGTTCTTCACTCCCCTGCCCAAACAGAGGCTCCATATCCGGATCCTTTTCCCCGGATCCTTCCCTTTTTTCCGGCTCCTTGTCAAAAAGAGCCTCTTTGATATCAGTCATTTTCCCCTTCTTTCGATTTTTTCCTTTCTTTACATTATTGAAAAAAACCAGCTTTTTATCCTTTGATTCTAATACAAATCCCAGTAATTGGCAACCCTAGCCGGGGATTTTATGAAACCTTAATCTTTGCAAAGGAAACCTTGGTGATTTATGGGATGTTTCTTTTGAAATTCTTTCGATCTGGCTTTTAAGGATTCATTTACAGAATGAATCCCCTCTTAATCATTCATATCTGAATCACAGTCATACAAAATGTTTTCTTGTCGTTTTCGAGGTCTTCTGCTATAATGTGGCAAGGTGCTTTAGCACGATAAAGGAGGAAAAGAAAATGTCTTATGTAGATGAAACCATTGAAAGAGTAGTAGCACAGAATCCCTCCCAGCCTGAATTTCACCAGGCCGTTAAAGAGGTTCTCGAATCTCTCCGTGTAGTGATTGAAGCCAACGAGGAAGCTTATCGTAGAGATGCTCTTCTGGAGCGTCTGACCACTCCGGAGCGTATCATCATGTTCCGTGTTCCCTGGGTAGATGACAAGGGACAGGTTCAGGTAAACAACGGATACCGCGTACAGTTCAACAGCGCCATCGGTCCGTACAAGGGAGGTCTTCGCTTCCATCCTTCTGTAACCTTAAGCATTATCAAATTCCTGGGCTTTGAGCAGGTATTTAAAAACTCCCTGACCGGTCTTCCCATCGGCGGCGGCAAAGGCGGCTCCGACTTCGACCCGAAGGGTAAATCTGATCGTGAGATTATGGCTTTCTGCCAGAGCTTCATGACCG
The DNA here is from genome assembly GCF_020686945.1 of Fusicatenibacter faecihominis. Taxonomy (NCBI): domain Bacteria; kingdom Bacillati; phylum Bacillota; class Clostridia; order Lachnospirales; family Lachnospiraceae; genus Fusicatenibacter; species Fusicatenibacter faecihominis. The sequence goes on from NZ_JAJEPR010000014.1 coordinate 61,019, forward strand.
AGCTTTGCAAACACATCGGAGCAGATACCGACGTTCCGGCCGGTGATATCGGCGTAGGCGGACGTGAGATCGGTTATCTCTTCGGTCAGTATAAGAGAATCCGCAACCTGTACGAAGGCGTTCTCACCGGAAAAGGCCTGACCTACGGCGGATCCCTCGCAAGAACAGAGGCTACCGGCTACGGTCTTCTCTACTTCACCAGAGAGCTGCTGAAACTGAACGGCATTGACATCGCCGGAAAGACAGCCTGCATCTCCGGTGCCGGAAACGTAGCTATCTACGCAGCCGAGAAAGCAACCGAGATGGGCGTGAAAGTCCTGACCATGAGCGATTCCACCGGCTGGATTTACGATCCGGACGGAATCGACGTTGCAGCAGTCAAAGAGATCAAAGAGGTTAAGAGAGCCCGTCTTACCGAGTACAAGAACTATCGTCCGAACTCTGAGTACCACGAGGGAAGAGGCGTATGGAGCGTAAAATGCGATCTGGCTCTGCCCTGCGCTACCCAGAACGAACTGCTGCTTGATGATGCCAAGGCTCTGAAAGCCAACGGTACCATCGCAGTCTGCGAGGGCGCTAACATGCCGACCACTCTGGAAGCTACCCAGTATCTCCAGGAGAACGGCATCATCTTCGCACCGGGCAAAGCAGCCAACGCCGGCGGCGTTGCTACTTCCGCTCTGGAGATGTCCCAGAACAGTGAGCGTCTGAGCTGGACCTTCGATGAGGTTGACGCAAAACTTCAGCAGATCATGGTTACCATCTGCCACAACATTTCAGATGCAGCCGAGAAATACGGCATGAAAGGAAACTATGTTGCAGGCGCTAACATCGCAGGCTTCGAGAAAGTTGTCAATGCGATGAACGCACAGGGCATTTGCTAATATAAAAAAGACAGCCATTAAAAATTGATCCCCCTAATAAAGCCCTTTGCTATCGCTGAAAAGCATAGCAGAGGGCTTTTTCTTTGCCTTAAAGCAAAAAGAAAAAACCATGCCCGGAAACATTCCTTAAGCATGGTTCTTTTTATTCCTATGAAATCCTTACGGAATCAGATTCGCGAAGACCGACGCTCCGACCACAGTCAGAATACCGGCCACCGCAATCGAAAGGCTGCTCATGGCTCCTTCCACCTCGCCGAGTTCCAGGGCTTTGGAAGTGCCGATGGCATGGGCGGAGGTTCCAAGGGCCAGGCCTTTGGCGATGGGCTCCTGAATCCGGAAGATCTTGAAGACCAGCTCCGCGATCACATTTCCCAGTACACCGGTGACAATGATAACGGCAACCGTAATCGTCGTGATGCCGTGAAGCTCCTCGGAAACGCCCATTCCTATTGCAGTCGTGATGGACTTCGGAAGAAGGGTCACATACTGCTCATGGTTGAGTCCAAAGGCCAGAGCCAGCACGAAGATGCCTCCCATGCTGGCAATGACGCCAGAGACGATCCCCAGAACCACAGCCAGCAGATTCTCTTTTAAGAGCTTCAGCTGCTGATAGAGCGGAATGGCCAGGCAGACCGTAGCCGGTGTCAGAAGATAGCTTAAATACTGGGCTGTGCTGTTATAGGTCTCATAGTCCACATGGAGTACCTGCAGAAAAAGGATCACAACGATGATCGAGAGAAGCAGGGGATTTAAAAATGCCCATTTCAGCTTTTTCTTCAGAAGCAGGCCCAGGCCGTAGGCGATCAGGCTCACTGCCATACCAAAAAATAAGGATTCCTCAAAAAAACTGGCCATCACTTCTCCTCCTCTTTCTCTTTTGTCATCCAGATCACCCTCTGAGATACCCGTCCTGTCACAACCATGACAAACACGGTCACAACCACGGTGATCACGAGCACCGGCACCAGCACCGGTTTAAGATCCGGCCACGCCGTCAGAAGGCCAACGCCCGCAGGAATGAACATGGGCGGCATGATATCCAGCAGGAAATCGCCGGCCACCTTCACCTGTTCCAGTTTGATAATCTTCGTACACAATGCAAAAAGCATCAGAAGAAGACCGTAAATGCTGGCCGGGATCGGAAACGGCAGAACCGCATGACAGATCTCGCCCAGGAAAGTCACAGCCATAATTACGCCAAATTCATAAAGCAGTTTCATTTTAATGTCTTTCCTCCCACTTGTCATAAGTTTCGCAGAAACGTCCTGCGAAGGCAGGCTCCTCGCCACCTGCATAAAGATGAGAGATATCCCCGATGCGGGTGGCACGGAAAAATACCTTTCCCTCTTCTCTCTCCTCCGTCACAAGCTCTGTCACAGAGGTCGGAGCCATCATCAGGGAATGCCACAGAATAAAGGGTGAAATTCCCCAGAGATAGGACAACATGACGCAGCTCACGCCGAAGTGGCAGTAAAGAGCGATCGTGTCCTCGTTTCCCTTTTCTGTACGATACATATTTCCTTCTCTGTGATATCCATGAGAAGCCAGAAGCTCGTCCAGCCCCTTCGCTACCCGGTCATAGAGTGTCGGCATATTGCTCATCTGAGCCGCCTCTGTACTTCTCCAGCCGTCTTTCGTGCAGAACTCCGGATGATTGGTCCAGTATTCCGGCACCATATCCCAGATCACACGGTTCTGGTTGTTTTTATGGGTTCCATAAGCATTTTTCAGTCCCTGGGACTCCTGGGGATTCAAAAATGCCGGAAACTCTTCCATCCAGTCCAGCACCGTAGCTTTTCTTCCTACTTTTTTCAGGGTGTAGTCCGCAGTCGCCCTTGCCCGTCCCAGCGGGGATACATAGAAATCCTTCACCGGAACATTTTTCATTTTTTCCGCCAGAAGCTGTGCTTCCCGATGACCTTTCTCTGTAAGGGAATCGATCGTATAATCGGGATCCCCGTGTCGGATCAACAACAGTTTCATTTGTTCTTTACCTCTTTTCTCCTAAACTCAGCTGCTCTTGGGCAGTCATCTTTTCTATCTTATCACAAACCCCTTTTCTTGAAAAATAACAATTCTGCATGGTTGCCATAAAGAATCCTGCAAACAGCCTTCTCTGGCACAAAAAATATGCCCTGAAACCGTATTTCCACTGATTTCAAGGCATAAAAAAAGCGCGAGACGGGACTCGAACCCGCGGCCTCGACCTTGGCAAGGTCGCGCTCCACCAACTGAGCCACTCGCGCATTTCTGTGCTTTTCTCTGAGGTTCTTTGCTTTCCCTCAAGCACAGGTATATAATAGCATGGGATTTTCAGAATGTCAAGCAGTTTTTTAAACTTTTTCAAAAATTTATGGTTTTAATAAAATACTGATAACATACTGATTATTCGGGATGGATTTGTGGGTGATGTTGTTCAGCTTGATGAGATCCAGGTCCACCCAGACCTCCTCTGCCGCCACCATCACATTGGCCAGCATGATTCCGAAATTCAGCTCCGTAAAAGGATTGAGAAGGCTCTTTTCATCCAGAGGCTTCTTAGAAAACACATGAATCCGGTTCTCGTAGACCACAAACCGCCAGGGCTGGCTGTTCGTACTCGAAGGGGCCAGACGGGCTGCTTCCAGCATCTCCTTCACCCAGGCCTTGGGCTGTTCCTTGTAGACACAAAGATCATCCATGGCAATGCGCTTGGGTTCCCTGTCACGGTTTCTGTCCGTTTCCTTCGGAAGACCGAAAGCAAGAACGATCTTCAGAAAAAGTCCTTCTGCCTCCAGCTCCTTATCCCGACGCTTCGCCATTCCCACAAAGCAGCTCCCTATGCCCCTGGTCTCCAGGTAAAGGGACAGCTGCTCCATGAGAAAGCCTGCGTTCATATCACTTTTTTCCTTCGATTCCGAATAGAGTGCCACATAGTAGGGCGCCTTCACATTGCAGAAGCCACCGATCTTCTCCTTCTCCGTACAGCGATTCACAATTCGGATCTCTGTGCGTATATCCGGAAACAGCGGCTCTACTTCATTTAAAAAGTCCGGAATCCCTTTTAAAATCGTATCGTCCAGAGGTTCCATCCGATAATTCCGGACGGACCGTCTTGCATAAATCGCTTCATATAAATTCATAATACGCTCCGTTATTGTTTTGTAATATAATTGTAACATACTTTTTTTATTTTACAAGCCATACGGGGCAATTTTAAAAAATCTTAAGATTATGTCATCCTTCGTATTCCAGGATATAGAGGCGGCTTCCGGTCTTCTCCTGGATCAGGAAGTTCTTGAGCAGTTTCAGTTCACGATTCTCCTTCAAAGCACTGCGGAAAGCATTTTCCTCGGAGGTATAGAGGAAAAGGCGGCCGCCTTTTTTCAGAAGCTCCGGCACTCGTTTAAAGAAAGCGCTGTAAAGCTCCGTGAGCTCCAGAAGATTTCTGCTTCGGCCCGTGAGCGGAAGGTCAGAAACGATCTCGTCAAAGAGATACTCGTGACGGAAATCCCGGACGTCCCTGTTGATGTAATGGATCGTGATTCCAGCGGCCTCAGCGTTGACTCTGGCCTTCAGGACGGCCTCCTCGCTGATATCCAGACCATAGAGGGGATCAGCATTTCCGGCCTTCACACGCTCCACCAGAAGAGTTCCCACGCCACAGAAGGGATCGAGAACCTGAGCCCCATCCACAAGCCAAGGTTTGGAAAGCTCCATGAGAAGGGCGGCCCGAACCGGTGCCATAGCTGCCGCATAGCTCTCCTTCCGATAAGAAAAACGGGTATCTTTCAGGGTAAAAAGCTTCATCAGCGGCACAAAGCTGCCATTCTTTCCTTCAATCAGGCGAAGCTCCACCTCATAATCCGAAGTGGAATTGACAAGCTCTCTTCCGGAAGCCTTCTCAAGAGCTGCGGAGAACATTTTCACCCAGGCAGTCTTTTTCTCCGGAGCCAGAGGGCTCTTAAGCTCTGTCCGGAAATAAAAGGCGCCGCCGCCGCTGTGAAGACTCTTTAACTGCTCCAGCACCGGAGCTGCAAGCTGGGAGGCCGCCGCCTCCGGCGTTCCGCTGACGCTTTTCAGACCCTTCACCGGAAAAAGAAGCTCTCTCCAGGTACGGATCGGGAGAACTGACTCCAGATCATAGGTAAAAAAGCGCATGCCGCCTGCCAGCATCGTGACTTTCTCCTCTTTCAGCTGGTTTCTCGTGGCCTCCCGCTGTTCCCGGTTTGTGAGGAGGATCACCTCCACCTGGCGGTCAAAACCGTCGAAGGTGTGTTTTTTGTGCTTCTCCTTTTGGGAAATCAGCTGCTGGAGGATACCGGCCTCCTCCCGGAGGTGTTTCTGGTTCTCCTCCGTCACGGGGGTCTCATCCAGCTCCTGCAGGCGCTCTTTTAAATAAGGAAGCTCTTCTTCATAGTCCAGGTCAAACAGGGCTTTCAAGTAGGCGCTTTTCACAAAGAGGGTGTCCTCTTTTTTGTAGGCGTTTAAGAGCACCGGCACCAGATCGTCGCTCTCCATGGCCCCCAGAACCAGGGCCGCGTTTTTCCGGACCTTGGGATCTTCATCAGAAAGGCAGCGAGTCAGGATTTTGAAGTCGCCGCCCAGCTGATAGGCAAGCTCCCGCCGGTTCTTTTCCTCCTTCAGAAGATTTTTCATCTCGATGAGTCCTGCCCGGAGCTCTGTTCCCGTGCTGACTTTTTCATAAGCGTTTTTTAATTCCTGTTTCAAAAATTTCTCCTCCTTAGGCATATTCTGCCAGAACCGCCCCAACATCGGAGCGGAACGTTTCCCAGGCTGCCTCGTTTTCCACAAAATATTTCGGGCAGTCTTTTCCTGTAATATCGTAATGACGGATCACATCGTTTTCCGTCAGGTTAAATTTCGAGCACAGAAAAGCCGTCAGCTGCACCAGCGAATCATAGGTGGCGTCCGTAAACTTTCCGGTCTCATCCGGATGACAGCACTCGATGGAGACCGTGTCTGTGTTCCGGCTGTTGGAGGCGTAGGCGATCTCGCTCGTGGGGATGCACTGGATGATCTCTCCCTCCAGGCCGATAACAAAGTTGCTGCTCACCTTGGTCGTGTGAGTGTCCTTCAGATTTTCAAAATAATCCCTGTTCTGCTGAGCCGTGCTGCCGGGGTTGGCGGTATAATGGACCACCACGCCGTTGATCGTGCCGGTGGAAAGGCCGGGCCTTGAATATTCATTTACCGTCAGAAGCTGAAGATCGATATCCGGCATAGGTACTTTCGCCTGCGCTGCCTCCATCTCCGCACTCTCCGTATAGGGCACGGAGACATTGACGGTCTTCGGTGTCAGAAAAATCTTCAGACAGATGACTCCGCCCACAAGAATCGTACAGAGAACCAGCGCAATGACGATCCGCTGGATCCAGACCTGGCGATGCCTTTTCCGGTCACGTTCACTCAAAACCGGCTGTGCAGCTGTCGTTTCTATCTTCGGTTTTGCCTTCGGCCGTTCCTTCCGGACCGGCTTCTTTCTCGGAGGCTCATCATGCCCCCGGCTTCTGTGTCTTTTTTCATTCTTCTGTATATCCATTTGTGACAATCTCCCCTTATCTTTGCGGCGTTTTTTTCCGCCTCTTTCAGTATACAGGGCTTTGCCGCAAAAAAACAGCAGAAAACTCTGAATTTTTTCTGAAGACAAAAAAAGAAACCGCGAAGGGCAGACCTGAACGGATCTGCTCTGCACGGCTTCTGAAACTGCATCTTCTGTTTACTCGTCTACGCTGTAGTTCGGAGCTTCCTTGGTGATATGGATATCATGGGGATGGGACTCTTTGAGGGATGCGGCAGAAATCTTAACAAAACGTCCTCTCTCTTTCAGTTCCTCGATCGTCGGGGTTCCGCAGTAACCCATACCGGCTCTTAAGCCCCCCATGAGCTGGAATACCGTATCTTCTACGCTGCCCTTGTAAGCAACACGGCCTTCCACGCCTTCCGGAACCAGCTTCTTCGCGTTGGTCTGGAAATAACGGTCTTTGCTTCCGTTCTCCATAGCGGAAATGGAACCCATACCACGGTAAACTTTGTATTTTCTTCCCTGATAAAGCTCGAAGGTTCCCGGGCTCTCGTCGCAGCCAGCGAAGATGGAACCCATCATGCAGACATTGGCGCCTGCTGCGATAGCCTTGGTCATGTCTCCGGAGTATTTGATTCCGCCGTCAGCGATGATCGGAATACCGTACTCCTTGGCAACCTCGTAGCAGTTCATAACAGCTGTCACCTGGGGAACACCGATACCGGCTACCACACGGGTGGTGCAGATGGAACCAGGTCCGATACCGACTTTGACAGCGTCAGCGCCAGCCTCGATGAGGTCTCTCGTTGCCTCTCCGGTAGCCACGTTTCCTGCGATGACCGGAAGATCCGGGTATTTCTCTTTGATCATCTTCACGCAGTTTAATACGTTTACGGAATGGCCGTGAGCGGAGTCAAGTACAACGACGTCCACATGAGCCTTCACAAGAGCGTCCACACGGTCCAGAACGTTCGCTGTGATACCTACAGCGGCTCCGCAGAGCAGACGGCCCTGAGTGTCCTTTGCGGACAGCGGGTATTTGATCTGTTTCTCGATATCTTTGATGGTGATGAGACCGCGGAGGTTAAAATCATCATCAACGATGGGAAGCTTCTCCTTGCGGGCTTTGGCCAGGATTTTCTTGGCCTCGTCAAGGGTGATGCCGACTTTCGCTGTGATCAGATTCTCGGAAGTCATAGATTCTTTGATCTTCTTGGAAAAGTCTGTCTCAAATTTCAGATCACGGTTGGTGATAATACCTACCAGTTTTCCATTCTCAGTGATGGGTACGCCGGAAATCCGGAACTTGGCCATCAGGTCGTTGGCATCTGCCAGCGTGTGCTCCGGTGACAGATAAAACGGATCGGTGATAACGCCGTTCTCTGAACGTTTTACCTTGTCCACCTCGTCCGCCTGCGCTTCAATGGTCATGTTCTTGTGGATGATACCAATTCCTCCCTGACGCGCCATAGCGATCGCCATCCGATGCTCTGTAACGGTATCCATACCGGCACTCATCATCGGAATGTTCAGCTTAATGGTCTTCGTCAGATATGTGGTCAGGTCTACCTGATTCGGAATTACTTCAGAGTATGCCGGCACAAGCAGCACATCGTCGAAAGTAATGCCTTCGCCAATAATCTTACCCATTCTTATCCTTCCTCACTTTCAGATTTTAACGTTAATTTTAGCACAGCGTATCATGGAATGTCAACAGCTCCGGGGGATCAGCTCAGTATTTTTTTCAGTTCATCCATGAAGGTATTGACATCCTTAAACTCCCGGTACACCGATGCAAACCGCACATAGGCCACGGCATCGAGATTTTTCAGCCGTTCCATGACGATTTCACCGATCACCTTGCTGTCGATCTCCTTTTCTTCCCGGCTGAAAAGTTCGGTCTCCACAGCATCCACCAGTTCATTCATTTTTGACACAGGGATGGGTCTTTTGTAGCAGGCACGAAGCACGCCCGCCTCCACTTTTCTCCGGTCATACTGTTCCCTGGTCTGATCCTTTTTAATCACGATCAGCGGGATGGTTTCCACCTTCTCATAGGTGGTAAAACGTTTGCCACAGGCGTCGCAGAGCCGTCTTCTACGGATCGATGAATTATCATCCGCCGGTCTCGAATCCACAACCCGCGTGTTGTCCTGATTACAGTAGGGGCATTTCATAGGCTTCCTCCTTATTTTCCCTGATGCCTGCGAATTGCTCCGCTGCGAAACAGCTTAGGCAATTCTATTTTGAGTATAGTCACTCCGTCAAACCATGTCAATGAATACTTACGACTTTTTTCGCATAATATAGAAGGAACACTTCCGGAGGTGTCCCTTGCGTCTGCTGGAAATCCGCCAAAAAGAAGTCATCAACATCCGTACCTGCGCCTCCTTAGGCTGCGTCATGGATCTTCTCATCGATGAAAAAAACGGCTGCATCCTGGCTCTTATCATCCCCGGGCCCGGAAAGTTCTGTTCCGTTCTCGGCCGGGACTCGGAATACATCATCCCCTGGGAACAGGTCTGTCAAATTGGCCGGGATATCATCCTCGTGGATATCGACGAAAAGGAATGTCGGAAAAAATGTGAATAACTTACGCTTCATCCGCTGGAAAATGAATGCCTCCGCTCTTTCTTGCCGTCTCCAGAATCTTCATGACGGTCAGGCTGTGCTCCAGGAGCCGGTCTGCTTTTTCCCAGTCTTTTTCTGTGAGAATCCGGTCAAATTCCAGCATCTCATCTACCATCCGGTGAGCACTCCGGTTCTCGGTAAAGGTTCTGGTCTCTCCGTTTATGCGGACCGTCAGCTCCGCCACCTGGCTCGGGATGCCGTTAACCTTGATGTAGCCTTTTTCGCCCTGGACAATAGCATAACCCGGGCTGTCGGAATCCTTGGCTCCCGAGAGAACCGCGTGAAAATCCGGATATTCCAGGACTGCCGTTCCGGAAGTATCGATGCCGTTAAAACCGATCCTCGGATAATAGTGAACGCTTTCCGGCATGCCGAAAAGACCTGCTGTAAAATGAAGGTTGTAGATATTGATATCCATGAGAGAACCGCCGGAAGCCGCCGGATCAAAGGCCGGAAGGACCTCTCCCGCAAGATACTTATCATAACGGCTGGAATACTGGGAAAAATTGGCCTGGACCATCGTGATTTTCCCGAGATCTTTTAAATGCTCCTGAATCCAGTGGTAATTTGGAAAATGAAGAAGCGTGATAGCTTCGAGAAGGAAAAGATGCTTCTCCCTGGCCAATCTCACCAGTTTCTCCGCCTCTTTCACTGTGGATGTAAAGGGTTTCTCATTGATAACGTTCCGGCCCGCGAGAAGAGCCTTCTCCGCGTAGAAGGCGTGCATCTGATTGACGATCCCTAAGTACACCGCGTCCATCTCCGCCTCTTTCAAAAAGGTCTCATAATCCGTATAGAGAGCCGGAATCCCGTACTGCTCTGCCAGCTCCCGGCCTGTCTTTTCACTCTGCGGCCGGCAAACCAGAGCCGTCACCTCGATCCGCTCCTGATCTTTCTGCATATTCAGAAATTCCCTGACAATCTTGCCCGTTCCTGCAATTCCTACTTTCATCTTCCGTTCCTCCTGATTTGCGCGTTTTCTTAACTATAACACACTTCTTCACACAAAGGAAGCCGCCTAAGATATGAGTTCGCGGTTGCTCTATCTCAGGCGGCTTCTTTTTATGATTTAGGAGAAAGTATGAAAAAGAATATCTTTGTTGCATCTCCTATAATAATGGCAAAATATGTCTAAACTATGAAGAAGTCCGGAAGGTTTTGTGAACTTTCAGAAGACTTTATCGCAGGTAATTTCTCAGCGTTTTCAGAGCGCTTTTTTCGAGGCGGCTCACCTGGGCCTGGGAGATCCGGATGAGACGCGCCACCTCCATCTGGGTCTTTCCCTCGTAAAAACGAAGCCGGATGATATGCCGCTCCCGGTCCGTCAGCTTTTTCACCGCCTCGTTTAAAGAGAGCACTTCGATCCAGTTTTCCTCCCGGTTCTTTTTGTCACTGATCTGGTCCATGACATAGAGCGTATCGCCGCCCTCCGTGTATACCGGGTCGTAAAGGCTCATGGGCGTCTGAATTGCGTCCATGGCGTAGACAATTTCCTCTTTCGGAATACCGATCTCCTCCGCGATCTCCGTGATCGTGGGCTCCTTGAGATTCTTTTTCACATAGCCTTCCCGGGCGTAGATGGCCTTGTAGGCCGTATCCCGAAGTGACCGGCTCACCCGTATGGAATTGTTGTCCCGAAGATACCGGCGGATCTCTCCGATGATCATCGGCACCGCGTAGGTGGAAAACTTCACGTTCAGCGTGGAATCAAAGTTGTCAATGGCCTTCATAAGGCCGATGCAGCCGATCTGGAAGAGGTCGTCGGCGTTCTCGCTGCTGCTGCCGAAACGGCGAATCACACTTAAGACCAGCCGGAGATTTCCTTTGATATAGAGCTCCCGGGCCTCGCTGTCCCCTTCCTTTATCCTCTCAAAAAGCGCTTCCTTCTCCTCATTTTTCAGAAGCGGCAGTCTGGCTGTGTTGACGCCGCAGATCTCTACTTTATTCAGAGCCATGGTTTCATCCTCCTATACAAGCTGTTCGTCTGTACAGTAAGATGATTCACCGTCCTGTTTTCAACTATGCGTTTTTCGCCAAAATTTTAGAAAGTTTTCGGCCTTGACAAAAAGAGCGTGACATTTCTGCCAAAACAGGTATAATAAAATCAAACCACTAATCCGAATATTTGATCTAAAGGAGGATTTTCATTATGCGTGTCTTATACAAGGATTTTTCCGACGGTTATCTCTCCGTGGCAGAGGTGACCGGAACCACCTACTATGAGGAAGAGCATGTTCTGGAATTTATCGGTTCCGACCGTGATTTCGCCATCCAGGCAGATGAAAGACTGGCAGAAAAGCTCGTCCGCGACCTCTACGAAAACGGCCGCCTCGATGTCACCGCCTACGAGCCCGCAGACGTTGATTTTCTTTTTGAGGAAGACAGCGAGGACTTCGAGGAGGAAGACGAAGATTTCGACGATGAAGATATGCTGAACGTCTATTTCGCCGACGACGATACGGATGGCATCCATATCCCCCGTACCATCCGCTTCCCGAAAAACCGCGACTAAAAAATGAGCCTTTGGCAGGATTCATTCATCTGCCAGAGGCTCACTTTTTAATTTTCTTTTTGAAAAACAACCGTAATCTTCGTTCCTTTTCCCACTTCACTCTCCACCCGGATCTTCGCCTGATGAACGAGGGCCGCGTGCTTCACGATGGAAAGCCCGAGGCCAGTGCCGCCGGTCTCCCGGGAATGGCTCTTATCGACACGGTAGAAGCGCTCGAAAATCCGCTCCTGGTCTTCTTTGGCAATACCGATGCCGTTATCCTCCACGCTCCAGACGATGCCCTCCGGCGTCTCCCGAAGGTCCACATGAACCCGTCCGCACTCGCCGGTGTATTTCACAGCGTTATCCGCAAGATTATAAAAAATCTCATAGAGCAGCCGGTAAACACCCCGGATGTTCCGCGTGTCCTCCCCGGTAAAAATAAGATTGATCTTCTTCTTCTCCGCCTGATGCTCCAGATTTTTCAGCACTTCCCGGCTCATCTCGCCGATATCCACAGTCTCAAAAGGCAGCTTCCCGCTGTTCTCATCCAGCTTGGAAAGCTCGATGATATCCTCCACCAATGTTTTCAGGCGGGTGGCCTCGTGATGAATCCGGCCTGCAAATTCCGGAATATCCTCCGGCCGCACCAGACCGTTTTCCATGATCTCCGCATAGCCGGAAATGGACATGAGAGGCGTCTTGAGCTCGTGGGAAACGTTGGCAGAGAACTCTCTTCTCACCTCTCCCGCTTCCTTAAGCTCCTCCATCTGCCGGGCAATCTGCCGGTTCTGCTCGTCCAGCCGTCCAAGCAGCGGACGCATCTCCTCATAAATCACGTTGTTCAGTGGATGCTCCAGATCCAGCTCATTGATAGGCTCCATGATCTTATTGGTATGAACCGTAATAATATAGATTGTAAAAAGAAGCACCAGAAGAAGCACTCCCCCCAGGATCAGTGTGCCGGAAAAAAGCGTCTTGAAAACGCTGTCTGTGGTTCTGGCCACTCGTAAAATCTCGCCGTTATCCAGACGTACCGCATAGTAAAAGGTCTGCCGGGAAAGGGTTTCCGAATAGCGGACCATCTCGCAGGAGCCGTTTTCTCTGGCTTCAATAAACTCAGGCCGGCTCGCATGATTTTCCATGGTCTCGGGGTCCTCCTCCGAATCATAGAGGACCTTTCCTGCGGAATCCACGAGCGTAATCCGGTTGGCCGTCGTCTGGCCCACGGTGGACACCAGATAAACATCCCCGCTGGCTCCCGTCTCCCGCGCCGCCTCCATCAGCGTACGGACATACTCCGCTTCGTCCCGGATGCTGCCTTTCACCGCATCCCGGACCTTTTCATACATGACAAGACTTGCTGTCACAAAAGAAAGAAATACCGCAACGATCACCAGAAAGCTGGCGTTTTTCAGCATTTTCTTTCTCATTTCAGCTCTCCGATCCGATAGCCCACGCCCCGGACGGTCTCAATGAGAGCCCCGGCATCGCCAAGCTTTTGTCTTAAGGAACGGATATGGACGTCCACGGTACGGGTCTCCCCGTCGAAATCATAGCCCCAGACATGGCCCAGAAGCTGATCTCTCGTGAGGACGATGCCCTTATTTTCCACCAGATATTTCAGAACCTCAAATTCCTTTAAGGTCAGCTCCACGAGACGGCCGTTTTCCTGGACTTCATGACGCTCCACCAGGATCGTGAGGGAACCGCAGTGAAGCTCTTTTTCTCCCTGCTTCTGGCCGCTTCGCCGTAAGACTGCCTTGACTCTTGCAAGAAATTCCATCATGCCGAAGGGCTTCGTGATGTAGTCGTCCGCCCCGGCATCCAGCCCCTTTACCTTATCAAACTCCGCACCCTTGGCCGTCACCATGATGACCGGAATCTCTTTCGTGGAGCTGTTGGCTTTGAGCTTGTCCAGAATCGCATAGCCGTCCTCCCCGGGAAGCATGATATCCAGAAGAATCAGCTCCGGCCGGTTGTTTTTGAGCTCCTGAAAAAGCTCTTTTCCGGAATCAAAGCCCTGGGCCTGATAGCCGGTGGTGCTTAAGGTATAGACAAGAAGTTCCCGGATATTCCGGTCATCTTCCACACAAAAAATCATAGTTTTCCTCCTCAATTACGGGAGTACATACTGCTCCCTCTCCTTAGCCACAATCCGGTGAAATTCTTCATTGCTCTGGGATTTTACCTGCTCCAGGTAGCTGTGGGTATCAAAGGAATCTTCCTGGACCTGAAGGATACAGACCGCGATATTGGAACAATGGTCCGCCACCCGCTCCAGATCCGTGATGATATCCGAGAGGATAAAGCCCATCTCGATGGTGCATTTTTCATCTCGCAAACGCTGTACATGGCGCTTTTTCAGCTCCTGATTGAGCTCGTCGATGACCTCCTCCAGAGGTTCCACTTTTCCCGCCAGGACCATATCTTTTTCCTCAAAAACAGTAACCGCTGTTTTTACGATATCTTTGACTGCCCGACAGAGAACACTCAACTCTGCCAGCGCCTCGTCGGAGAAGGCCAGTTTTTTCTGATCCAGCTCCCGGGCTGCTCCCAGAATATTGACCGCATGGTCGGAAATCCGCTCGAAATCTCCGATGCAATGAAGCATGATGGAGAGATCGTGACTGTCCCGGCTGCTCAGATCCTTCTGGTTTAATTTTACCAGATAAGTGCCCAGTTCATCCTCGTAGCGGTCCACTTTTTCCTCCGTGGTCTCCACAAAGGAAGCCTTCGCCTCATCGTAAACCGTCAGAAGAGACAGAGCGTCGGAAAAAGCGTCTTGTGCGCTCTCAGCCATTCTGGAGGCTGCATGACGGCTCTGCTCCATAGCGAAAGCCGGTTTCTCCAGGAAACGCTGATCCAGCGTGAGAAATTCCTGATTCTCCACTGCCGGCGCCTGGGTATTTTTCTTGTCCCGGATCGTGAGGCAGGCCAGTTTTTCCAGTCCCTTGGAAAAAGGCAGAAGAACCAGAGTGGCAAAAATATTAAACATACTGTGAATTACGGCGATGCCTGCGGGGCCCGCTGCCTGGGACATGAAAGAAAAATCCACAAAAAGGTGCAGGAAATAGAACAGGCTCATAAAGATGGCCGTACCGATGATGTTGAAGTAAAGGTGTACCATAGCCGCCCGTTTTGCATTTTTGCTGGCTCCCACTGCGGAGAGAAGGGCGGTCACACAGGTACCGATGTTCTGGCCCATGATGATCGGCAGTGCCACGTTATAGCTCACTGCTCCGGTCACGCAGAGGGCCTGCAGAATACCAACGGAAGCGGAAGAACTCTGGATGACTGCTGTCAGAAGGGTTCCTGCCAGCATACCGAAGAGCGGGTTGGCGAAACGGGTCAGAAGGCTGGTAAATTCCGGCACATCTGCCAGCGGTTTCACAGCCCCGCTCATGGTCTCCATTCCGGTCATCAGGATGGAAAAACCAAGAAGGATGGTTCCGATATCTTTCTTTTTCTCATTTTTGCAGAACATGACAAGAATCACACCGACCAGAGCCAGAACAGGCCCAAATGTGGTGGGTTTACAGAGCTGCACCACAAAGTTGCTGCTCTCAATACCGGAAAGGCTTAAGATCCAGGAAGTCACTGTGGTACCAATGTTGGCGCCCATGATCACGCCCACTGCCTGAGAAAGCTTCATAATTCCGGAGTTTACAAAACCGACCACCATAACGGTCGTAGCCGATGAGGACTGGATCACAGCCGTCACGCCAGCTCCCAGAAGTACTGCTTTGATTGGATTGGAAGTGAGATTCTCCAGAATCTGCTCCATTTTTCCGCCGGATATTTTGGCGAGGCCGTCGCTCATCACATTCATTCCGTACAGGAACAGGGCCAGGCCACCAAGTAATGTAATCAAACTAAAAAAGTCCATAAACGATAAATTCCTCCCTCGATTTACTGATCTTCTCATATGTGTTCGAGCTATTATAAGGAATTTATGTTAAATAAGAACCTGTATTATGTAAAATCCATGTAAAATCCAGTCTTACAGAAGCTCCTGGAAGTCCCGGATCGTGCAGGTTGCCATTTTCCGGATGCTCTCCCACTCCTTCTTTGAGCTGTCATCCAGAATGCCCATCGCCTGAAAACCGCCGTCCAGAGCGCCTTTGACTCCCGCCGTAAGATCCTCAAAGACCATGCACTCTGCCGGTGCCACGCCGATGAGTTCTGCCGCCCGCTCGTAGATGTCCGGAAAGCCTTTTCCTCTTTTTACCTCCGAAACCGTCACAATGGCATCAAAATATTCATAAATGTCGTTGTGCTTCAGGCAGGGAATGAAAAGCTCCCGGTCTCCGGAAGTCGCTGCTGCGATGGGAATGCCCTGGCTTTTTAATTTTTCCAGATAGTCTTTTGCTCCGGGCTTTAAGTCTACATGAAGGGCGTAGGCCTCCCTCGCCATCTCCCGCCATTCCTGTAGCAGCATCTCCGGTGTCTCAGAAAAGCCAAAGCGTTCGATCGTGTAGCGCGCTGCCTCCGGGAAGCCCATGGCCGCAATCTTCTGCTTATAATCATCCGGCATGGGAAGATTTCTTTTTTTCAGGAAATCGATATCGACCTGGTCCCAGACTCCCATGGAATCCAGAAGTGTGCCGTCCAGATCAAAAATCGCTCCTTTCCACTGTTTTTCTGTCATCTTCTGTTCCTTTCCGTCCGGATTCTTTTGTCTTTATCCGGTCTGTTCTATTCTAACACAGGAAGAGGCTTTGTGCGGTGTCAAAAAAAATTTATTTTTCTTCTTGACAATACACCGGATTCGTGTATAATACAAAGCCATAGAGCAAAGGCGTTCTGGAGAAGATCTGGAATGCCTTTTGTTTATATAGTGACCGTTTTACCCGAAACGTAAAGGCGCGTTTTTTCCTGATGGAAAGAAGGCGCTTTTTGTTTACTCCGGGGAGCGAGCGGTCCGGATCAAAGGAGGAGAAAATTATGGAATTCTCAGCAGTAAACACAATCTGGGTACTTGTCGGCGCCGCTCTGGTTTTCTTCATGCAGGCCGGTTTCGCCATGGTAGAGGCCGGTTTCACCCGGGCCAAAAATGCCGGCAACATCATCATGAAAAACCTCATGGACTTCTGTATCGGAACCCCCGTTTTCTGGCTCGTGGGCTTCGGCATCATGTTCGGAGCCGGCAACGGCTTCTTCGGCCGGATCGGAGGCATCGCTTCCGAAGCCAATTACGGAACGGCCATGACTCCTGACGGCGTTCCTTTCTGGGCCTTCCTCATTTTCCAGACCGTCTTCTGTGCCACAGCCGCAACCATCGTTTCCGGCGCCATGGCAGAGCGTACCAAATTCCTTTCCTACTGTATTTACAGCCTGATCATCAGCCTGGTGATCTACCCTGTTTCCGGTCACTGGATCTGGGGCGGCGGCTGGCTCTCAGAGCTTGGCTTCCATGATTTCGCCGGTTCCGCAGCCGTTCATATGGTAGGCGGCGTGGCCGCTTTCATCGGCGCTCTGATCCTCGGCCCCCGTATCGGAAAATACGACAAGGACGGCAAACCCAAAGCCATCCCCGGCCACAACCTGACCATCGGCGCTCTCGGCGTCTTCATC
Source organism: Fusicatenibacter faecihominis (assembly GCF_020686945.1). Classification (NCBI taxonomy): domain Bacteria; kingdom Bacillati; phylum Bacillota; class Clostridia; order Lachnospirales; family Lachnospiraceae; genus Fusicatenibacter; species Fusicatenibacter faecihominis. The sequence goes on from NZ_JAJEPR010000014.1 coordinate 78,126, forward strand.
CTCTGGTTCTGCTGGTTCGGCTTCAACGGCTGCTCCACCGTCAGCATGGAGGGTGAGGCCATTGTCACCGCAGGCAAAATTTTCGTCACCACCAACCTGGCAGCCGCTGTTGCCACCTGCACCGTTATGATCCTCACCTGGGTCCGCTACAAAAAACCGGACGTTTCCATGTCTTTAAACGGAACCCTAGCCGGTCTGGTAGCCATCACTGCAGGCTGCGATACCGTTTCTCCGACTTCTGCTGCCATCATCGGTATCCTGGCCGGTTTCGTCGTTGTTTTCGGTATTGAATTTGTTGATAAAGTCCTGAAAGTAGACGATCCGGTCGGTGCAGTCGGTGTCCATGGGCTCAACGGTCTTTTCGGCACTCTGGCCGTCGGTCTTTTCTCTGATGGAACCGGTACCGAATGGAAGGGACTTTTCACCGGCGGCGGTTTCCATCTCCTTGGCATCCAGATCCTCGGCATTATCTGTGTCGTTGCCTGGGTTGCCGTTACCATGACGATCGTTTTCCAGGTTCTGAAACACACCATCGGCCTTCGTGTTCCCGCTGAGGAAGAGATCGCAGGTCTGGATATCGTCGAGCACGGCATCGCAAGCAGCTACGCAGGCTTCTCCGTTCACGACAACATCGGCCCGGTTCCCGCTCCCATGACAGGCAGCGCCAAAGTTTCCACCGGTACCACCTCCGCTGCTCAGGCTCCCGCAGAAATTTCTCCTTCCGAGGGCTCCCAGGGTACGCATAAGCTCACCAAGGTGGTCATCGTCACCCGCCAGAACAAGCTGGAAGAATTTATGCACGCCATGAACACCATCGGAGTCACCGGCGTCACCGTTACCAACGTTCTTGGCTGCGGTGTACAAAAAGGTGCTTCCGCTTACTACCGCGGTGTCGAGATGGATATGAGTCTCCTGCCCAAGGTAAAGATCGAGATCGTAGTCAGCGCCGTTCCGGTACAGGCCGTCATCGATACCGCCAAAGCAGTTCTCCACACCGGCCAGATCGGCGATGGCAAGCTCTTCGTCTACGATATTGAAAATGTAGTCAAGATCCGTACCGGTGAAGAAGGCTTTGACGCCCTTCAGGATACACAGTAACAACCATATTGTATAAGAAGAAACGCCCCCGTTCCGCTGCTCCCTACAGCTGAAACGAGGGCGTTTTCTTATTCCTTTTAAAAGGAAAAGATCGCTGCCCCATAGCCCGAAAGATCGTAAGAGAAAGAAGTCTCTCTCTGACCGGAGGGGATGTTTTCTGCCTCGTAGATTTTATGGAGCTCTTCTCTAGTTCCGCCGAATTTTTTCCAGCTGCTGTCAAGGAGAAGCTCGTAGCTGCCGCCGCCCGGCGTTCCCAGGCGGTACTCTTTCCGCTCCACCGGAGTGAAATTGATGACAAAGAGAAGATTTTTCCCATTTCTCCCGAAACGGGCGAAGCTCACGATACTCTCCTCCGCGTCGTCGGGATCCATCCACTGGAAGCCGCCGGGCTCATAGTCCAGCTCGTAGAGAGCCGGATATTCCCGATAGATTTCGTAGAGGGAGTGCATGTAGCGCTGCATTCCCAGATGCTTCGGCTCGGATAAAAGGAACCAGTCCAGTTCCCGGTTTTCGCTCCACTCCCGCTCCTGGGCAAATTCCTGACCCATGAAAAGAAGTTTTTTCCCGGGATGACCGATGTAGAAGCCATAGTAGGCCCGAAGATCCCCGAAGGGGTCCAGACCTTCCCCGGCGGGCATTTTTCCCAGAAGAGAATGTTTTCCGTGGACCACCTCGTCGTGGGAGAGTGCCTGGATAAAATGCTCCGTATAAGCGTAAACCATGCCAAAAGTCAGATGGTCGTGATGATAGCTTCGGTAAATCGGGTCTTTTTCCATATAGGCCAGGGTGTCGTTCATCCAGCCCATGTTCCATTTCATATGAAAGCCCAGACCCTGACCCTCCGGCTCCCCGGTGACACCCGGCCAGGAAGTGGATTCCTCCGCGATCATCACGCTTCCGGGAGCAAACTTCCGGGTCGTCCGGTTTAAAAGCTGGAGAAATTCCACTGCTTCCAGGTTCTGATTGCCGCCGTAAATGTTGGGAATCCACTCCCCCGGTCCTCTGCCGTAATCCAGATAGAGCATGGAGGAAACCGCATCCACCCGAAGACCGTCCAGATGGTATTCCTTCAGCCAGAAAACTGCGCTGGCGCAGAGAAAGTTCCGCACTTCTTTTTTTCCATAGTCAAAGACCTTCGTGCCCCACTCCCGGTGCTCGCCCTTCCGGGGATCTTCGTACTCATAGAGGGGCGTCCCGTCAAAGCAGGCCAGCCCGTGGGCATCCTTCGGGAAATGAGCCGGTACCCAGTCGAGATACACGCCGATCCCTTTCCGGTGCAGGTAATCCACCAGATACATAAAATCTTTCGGATTTCCATATCTGGATGTAGGTGCAAAATACCCGGTTACCTGATAGCCCCAGGACCCGTCGAATGGATACTCCAGAATCCCCAAAAGTTCCACATGAGTGTAGCCCATCTCCTCCGCATAGTCTCCCAGCGCATGGGCTAGCTGCTTATAATTAAGGAAGCCGTCGGGATCCGCCTCAGTTATGGGCCGTTTTTGAAAGGAGCCCGGATGGACTTCCAGGATATTGATAGGCTCAGTCCGATAGTCTTTTTTCTCCCGCCTGGTCATCCATTCCTGATCCCGCCAGCGGTAATCCTCAATGCCGGCCACTCGGGAAGCGTTTCCCGGTCTTACCTCGCTCTCGAAGGCATAGGGATCTGCCTTATAGAGGACCTCACCGGTCCGTGTGTGGATACAGTATTTGTAGAGATCCCCCTCGATGGCTCCCGGCACAAAAAGCTCATAGATTCCGGAAGCTCCCAGCCGCTCCATGCACCCGGCAGCCTCCCGCCAGCCATTAAAAGTCCCCACCACGCTGACAGACTTCGCCGCCGGCGCCCAGACAGAAAAACACACGCCTTCCATCCCGTCTTTCTCCGTCAGATGTGCTCCAAACCGTTCATAAACCTCAAAATGCTGCCCGATTCCAAAAAGATACTGGTCCACCTGCCCTGTCATGGTCACATCCTGATACTGCTTCATTCTCTCGTACATCCTTCCCAAACAATTCTGTCAATTTCTGTTTACCATAATAGCATTGGATGGGGCGGATGTCTACATCGTAAACATCACAATCAGCATTTCCACGCTCATCTGGTCGTTCATGCGGCCTGTTTTGACGGCTTCTTCGGCTTCGACGCACTCTCTGACGGCCCGTTCCAGTTCTTCGTAAGTGAAACTTTCCATCTGCCGCCAGGAATTTTTCACGATGAAGGGCTGGATTTTCATGTGGGAGGCGATGCTGTTCTGGTCGTAGCCCTGGTTTTTCAACTCTTTCATCTGCAGAAGCTGATTGAACTGCCGGGCGATCAGGAAGAGAATCCGCATGGGGGGCTCTTTTAACGCCAGGAGATCGTAGTAAAGGTCCATAGCTTTTTTCTGCTGCTTCTGAGCCACGGCGCGGATCATATCGAAGATCTTGTTCTCCGTCCGGGTGATGCAGATCTCCTCCACATCCTCGGGAAGAATCTCGTTTTTGTCCAGCGTGTAGCAGAAAAGCTTCTCCAGTTCCATCTGGATATTTCCCATATCGTCCCCGGCCTTCTCAAGGAAGAGACGCATCGCGGATTCCGTGATCTGTTTTCCTTCTTTTTTCACGCTGGAGAGGATCCAGCGCATAAGGCTCCGCTCGTCCTGGCGGCCAAATTCTACAATGCGGCCCACACTTTTCACAGCCTTATAGAGCTTGCCCCTCTTGTCCACTTCCTCTTCCACGAAGACCATACAGGTGGTGTCCGGCATGGACTTTATGTAGTCCGCCAGCTCGGGGCTGGCGTTTTTGAAAAAGCCGGTATCTTCCAGAAGGATCAGCCGCTTATCTGCAAAGAAGGGCATGGTCTCCGCCTGGTCGATGACTGCCTTCGGGTCCACATTTTTTCCCGTATAGACGGAAAGATTCATCGTGTCGCCCTCGGGAAGCACGGCCTCCGTCAGCTTTTTCTTATAGAGCTGGCGGAGATAGGGCTCCTCCCCGCAGAGAAGATATACTTTCTGAAACTCTTTTTTCCGAATGTCCTCTATTAAATCCTTCATGGTTCCTCCTGTTATCCGGTAAAATTACTGTCTCCATTATAGCGCATTCTCTTCTTCCGGGGAACCGAAAATTTTCCGGCTTTTTATTCCGCTTTCTCTGCCGCCTGTTTTTTCATTTCTTTTTTCCGGCGGGTCATAAGGCCTCCCACCCGGCCGGTCTCCTTGGCGGAGAGACTTTTCCAGCCTTCCTTCATCACCCGGTCCAGAAGCCCCAGTTCCTCGGCGATCTCGTATTTCAGCTCCTCCTCCGGGGTCAGATTGTGAAGATCGATCTTTTTCTTTTTTGACATGATAAAAGCCACACTCCTTTTTTCTTTTTATGGAGTATGGCCTTTTATCGTTACTCTTATGCTTCTTTTTCGAAATCCACCTCAATCTCACCCATTCCACATTCCAGAGTGAATTTTTTGTCGGAACCGTTACTGATCTCCTGGCCGCTGCCAAGGCCGGAAAAATCGCGATCCCCAAGACTGATGTTACCCATTCCGCATTCCAGGCTGTAATCGTAATCTTTTTCGGAGCCGACAAGATTCAGATACATGGAACCGATGCCGCATTTCAGATTTCCAAATTTTTTAATTTCCCCGGAGAAATCAAACTCGCCGACGCCGCATTCCCCGTCCAGCTCTTCCACCTGAAGATCGTTCACTGTGAGCGTTCCGACGCCAACCTGGGCTTTCAGCTTCCTGATGTCCGTTCCTTTCGGCACCTCCAGCACAATGGCCACGTCCTTGCTGCTGCCAAAGCTGGAAATATTGATGCCAAAGAAATACTGAGCCTTTTTCGAATTGACTTTCAGGGTCGTTCCATTCTGCTCGCAGAAGAATTTGCCGGTTCCGACGGAGCGGAGCACGAAATCCTTACCGGATCCATAGCAGACCGTGAGCTCGCCCACGCCCATATTGAGATCCAGATTTTCTATGTTCTGAAAATGCTGTTCCTCTCCTTCGGTCACCTTTATCTGATCGCCGGTGACAAACGAATGTTTCTCCGAATCATAGCTCACAGAAAGGTCGCCGACTCTTCCTCCCATGGTGTAAGCGGTCAGGCAGAGCACAATTCCAAGAAGCAGAAAGCCTCCTGACAAAATAAGAGAAATCTTCGTAAATCTTTTCATGCCCTTGCTCCTCCTCTTCTATGAAAAATCTTTCTACAAAGCCATTTGATCCCCCGCCAGCAGGCCGGAACGCCTCTTCCGATCACCCACATGAGGAGAAGCAACAGCAAAATTCCTGCTGCCAGGCAGATAAAGCCGCTGCCGCAGAACATCAGAGCCACGCCGGGTGCCAGCGCAAGCCTCGCAACACCCACAACCAGAAATACAATTCCTGCAAAAAAGCCCGCCGCCATCACCATAGCCACAGCCACAGCCAGAAGTGCCACACAGACCAGGGCCGACAGGGCCAGGGCAAACACCGTAACCAGCACCGGAATGCCAATCGGGATTCCGATAAACAGCACCAGGCAGACGATTCCGAAGGTCCACCAGCCGCTGGATTTTTTCGGCTGCTTCTCATAGCTTCCGTAATTTTCCGGAACCGGGCGACTGGAGGTGTTTTTATCGTAAGGGCTGCCGGCATTCTCGTAGCTGTCCGTTCCAAGACCGGTCTTCAGGCCGTTTTTGATCTGCTCGGCGACCTTCTCCGGGCTTTCCAGCTCCCGGATCACCTCCGCTTCCCGGCCTTCGCCCGCATCGTCAAAATATCCCCTGTAAAACTCCAGAGCCGCCTCCCTCTCCTCTGCCGGAATGTCCTGCAAAAGAGCGGCGAGCTTCTCCAGAAACTCCTGTTTTGTCATGGTTTTTTCCTCCCTGTAAAGATACTGGTAATTCTCTCGGAATATTCTTTCCACTCGGTAATATAAAGATTGAGCTGGCGGCGGCCGCTCTCCGTGATCTTATAATACCGGCGGTTCCTTCCTCCGTATTCCATGTCATAGACTTCCAGGCAGCCGTCCTTTAAAAGCCGCCGCAGGACCGGATAAAGGGTAGACTCGGAAACGTCCAGGACGGCCCGGACTTCCTGGGTGATCTTGTACCCGTAGGTTCCTTCCTTCTCCTCCGACACCACAGCCAGGACAATGGCATCCAGAAGTGCTGCACCTGTGTTAAATACCATTTGATCAACTCCTGTGTGATTACTATTTCATGGGCAATACTATATATCATATAATATTGTTTGTCAAGTATGTTTGAAATAAAAAAATACACAGAGCATATAACCCTGTGTATCTTTTGTTATTTCTATAATCCTCCAAATATTCGAAATCCGCTGATTTACTGCATAAATCGCTACTGTCTACGCTCCGCTTCGGTCGGTGCAAAACGAACATCCACTGGATGTTCTGCACCTCATATTTGG
>NZ_JAJEPR010000015.1:0-83650 GCF_020686945.1 Fusicatenibacter faecihominis
GCATAAATCACTATTTTGTTAGCTGAAATATTGAATTTTTAAGGTACGAATCCCATTTTAGGTATGGGAAGTCTTAGTACTTAACCTGAATTATTCATGAGCATATAAAAATGCTCAATACTGTAAAGCCTTGAAACAGTTTCCTTGAATTCAATCGAATCATCCCCAAAAATGTACAGACTACCCCCTGTGAAGTTTGATTAAGTTACTTTGGAACTGTCAAGGTACGTTAATAATTGCTATTCCAACTGTACGAACAGCTGCTGGATATTCTCCAATGTCCTGTAGAACTCCTTTTTATAAGGACAGCTGCTACACAGTTTGAATGTGATAGATCTTGCGGAATGGATTGCCCCTGCCACAATAAAACTGGATGATCTGATAAGGTTCCATATCCATGTTTGTAACAATAAAAGTGTACATGTGTGTCAGCTGTCCGTATGGTTTCTCAATTTTGAAAACCACACGTCTTGGATATTTCCATGAACCTGCCTGATACATAAATTCGCCATAAGTTACTGCATAGCTGATCTGATCCTTTTGAGTGGCTTGGTACAAATCTTCCTCTTTATCTGAAGCCAGGGCAATGAGTGCGGGATTCTGTTTTAAACGGATAGCATAGGAGCAGCCATTACTCTCACAGGTTTCATAAAGTTTTGGGGAAGAGAATCCGCTGTCCCCACGAAGATAAGTTTTAATGCCCCTTTCCAGGTATTCCTGAAAAATAGATTCCATAAATTTATCTGCCCCATTGCTACAATGGAGCGTTCCATCGCGGAGTTTCGCTTTTATCAGATCTCCAGTCAGTCCGTCATAGCATAGGAATGGATGATATCCATGTGCCTGGTAATGAAAGTTGAATCCTTCGCCTTCCTGCCTGCCATAAGTGTCAAACAGAGTGCTGTCCAAATCCAGAAGCACATGCTCCGGACGTTTTATGGAATAGATGGTATCCCTGAGATTTTTATCAATGTCATCAAACTGTATCAGTGTATCTTCATCCATACGGTTGAAAAATCTTGATAATGTTGGTTGCGATGCTAGACTTTCTTTATCAAGAATGATATTGAAAACAGGATCCAGAGTCAGTTCATCCGCACAGTCATCATGAAAATATGCAGAGATGACCTGATAGATCATCTGTAATAGATTTTCATAGTCTTTGTGGAACCGGATAGACTTATCGTTGGTTTTAAACTTTTTTTCGATCAGCTTTGTAAAGCCGATCTTTGCAGCGAATTCTTTTATCAAAAGGAGTCCTGCATCGGAGGAAAGATCGCCTCCATCAAAATTTATTTTAATTTGCCTATTGCTTTGAAGTGAAAAGGTGTTTACAATACTCATAAAGGGCTCCTTTGTTGGTATTATTTGAGATTCGACACCTTAATTTTACCACAAATGGATGCTCTTTTTTTATTCACTTAATAGGTGAAAAGCAAAATGCAGTTAAAATACAGTAACTATGTGGCTTTCAGCCACTTTCACGGTAAAGTCGTGAATAATTCAGGTTAAATTCTCTTAAAAGATGACGGAAAGCAGAAACTGACAGTTTCGAACGTTGCTGATAAAATGCAGAACTTGTAGGGGCAGAAAAATCATATTTTTGAAATCAAGCTTGCGTCTGCGTAAAAAATCCTTGTCAGGATTATTTGCAAAAGAAGAAATTGAGAGGGACATCTCATCAATAATGTCCCAAAGTGTAGTTTTGACTGTTTCAGGAAATGTCATAGTTAAACCTCCTTGAATTAGAATGAAATATAGTTCTAATTTAAGGGCCGCTCTCGTTACCTCATGAATTTATCAGCAACGAGAGCGGCCACACATTTTGGCTGCTTTGTCAACTACATATTAAAATATTTTTGTTAGAGGTTCAAATTGACTTGAATCGATAAGCCTAACTAAGTGACATTGGTTCAGAACATCAGCGAAACAAAAAAATCAGACTATGCAAACTTGTTTGCAATAGGATGAATTTTTTGTTTCGGAATGGGCGGAACGGCGCTGAGTCCCAGTGGGACTCGGTGAGCACCGACCGAAGCAGTGCGTAGACCTGAGGCCTGTTGTTCTCAGTCAGCGAAGACAGGATCTGATACGCTGGAAGCTTCGTAAACGCAGCACGCAGACCTTCAAAAGAAATGGCAAAAACAGCGTTGTCTTTAAATCAACGACACTTGTGCGTGTATCTGAGAGAAAAACAAAACAAGAAAAAATGTACGCAAGACACGGAAAAATGCTTGCTTTTTTTTCTTCTATCTGTTATGATGAAATTACCTTAAACAGTAAGGAAAAGAAGACGTGTAAGGGGACTTCGTTATAGGGACACCGGGAATTTCGGGGGATTTTCAGAACGGTGGAAAACGAAGTACTGCAGGAGGAAAAAGAGCGATTTTGTCTTAAAGAAGAAACGGAAACCTTTCCTGCGCGTACGATAAGCACCCCTTCCGGAAGCTAAGGAGGAAAAGGTAATGGGTGAAATGATGTGGGCACTGGTAAAAGAAAAAGCAGACGTAGGTCTCTGGATGAAAAAGGTACCGGTACCGATGGTGGGGAAAAATGATGTGAAGATTAAAATTCACAAAACGGCGATCTGTGGAACAGACGTACATATTTATAACTGGAATGAGTGGGCACAGCACACGATTCCCGTTGGTCTGACTGCAGGTCATGAGTATGTAGGAGAGATTGTAGAGGTTGGAGAGAACGTAGAAGGCTTCAAGGTAGGCGATCTGGTATCCGGCGAGGGTCATATCGTCTGTGGAAAATGCCGTAACTGTCTGGCAGGAATGAAGCACCTCTGCAAAAATACCCAGGGTGTAGGCGTGAACAGAAACGGTGCGTTTGCTGAGTATCTGGTAATTCCGGCAGCAAATGCATGGCATTGCGATCCCTCCATCCGTGAGGAGCTCTACTCCATCTTTGATCCCCTGGGAAATGCGGTTCATACAGCACTTTCCTTTGATATGGTAGGTGAGGATGTCCTGATCACAGGAGCAGGCCCCATCGGTATCATGGCAGCAGCAATTTCCCGTCATGTGGGAGCCCGCCATGTTGTGATCACAGATATGAACGACTACCGTCTGGATCTCGCAAAGAAAATGGGCGCTACCAGAACCGTCAATGTATCAAAAGAGAACCTGCCGGATGTCATGAAAGAGATCGGTATGAAAGAGGGCTTCGATGTAGGACTGGAGATGTCCGGAAGCCAGCCGGGCTTCAACAACATGGTTGACAATATGAAGAACGGCGGCAAAATCGCTCTTCTGGGCCTGCAGAAAGCAGATGCCCGTATCAACTGGGAAAAGGTTATTTTCAACGGCCTGACCATCCGCGGTATCTACGGACGTAAAGTATGGGAGACCTGGTACAAGATGTCCACCATGCTTCAGAGCGGCCTGAATGTAGACGATATCATCACACACCGTTTCGATGTGCGGGATTATGAAAAAGGTTTTGAGGCTATGAACAGCGGTATGTCCGGAAAGGTAATCCTTGACTGGACCAAACTGGAGGCAGAGGAAGAGGCTTAAGTTTAGTATTAAGGAGGCAGAGTAAAATGGCAGTAAAACAGGATATTTTAGATATTTATGCAAAAGAAGTAGAAGGAATCAAAGAGGCTGGCCTTTTCAAAGGCGAGGCTCCTATCGCTTCCCCTCAGGGTGCGAGAGTAAAGCTTGAGGACGGAAGAGAAGTCATCAACATGTGCGCCAACAACTACTTGGGTCTTGGCAATGACAAGCGCCTGATCGAGGCAGCAAAGAAGACCTACGATGAGAAGGGCTACGGACTGGCATCCGTTCGTTTCATCTGCGGAACCCAGGATATTCACAAACAGCTGGAAAAACGGATTTCATCCTTCCTCGGAATGGATGACACGATCCTTTACTCTTCCTGTTTTGATGCCAATGGCGGTCTGTTTGAGACCATCCTCACCGCTGAGGATGCTGTCATCAGTGATGAACTGAACCATGCCAGCATCATTGACGGCGTTCGTCTCTGCAAGGCAAAACGTTATCGTTACCACAACAACGATATGGCTGACCTGAGAGCAAAACTTGAGGAGGCTGATGCAGCAGGAGCAAGAATCAAACTCATCGCTACTGACGGCGTTTTCTCCATGGACGGCATCATCGCTGATCTGAAAGGCATCTGCGATCTGGCAGACGAGTTCCATGCACTGGTTATGGTTGACGACAGCCATGCAGCCGGTTTTGTAGGAAAGACCGGACGCGGAACTGCCGAGTACTGCGGCGTACAGGGCAGAGTCGATATCATCACCGGTACCCTCGGTAAAGCCCTCGGCGGAGCCAGCGGCGGATTCACCAGCGCCCGCAAAGAGATCGTAGATCTGCTTCGTCAGAGGAGCCGTCCTTACCTCTTCTCCAACACCCTGGCTCCGGCCATCGCAGGCGCCAGCATGGCAGTGTTTGATATCCTCGAGAAAGATACCACTCTCCGTGATCATCTGGAAGAGACCACTGCATACTACAGACAGCAGCTCACTGAGGCTGGTTTTGACATCATCCCCGGCGTACATCCCATCGTTCCGGTAATGCTCTATGACGAGCGTCTGGCCGGCGAGTACGCAAAACGTATGATGGAAAAAGGCGTTTATGTGGTAGCTTTCTCCTATCCGGTAGTTCCGAAGGGAAAAGCAAGAATCCGTACCCAGGTTTGTGCAACCCATACCAAAGAAGATATCGATTACATCGTAAAATGCTTCAAAGAGGTTCGCGACGAGCTGAAATAAAATTGAATAGATAAATATTGAAATCTGCTCTCCCTTTCGTTTATAATGAAATTATCAAATAATTTCTATATGGAAGGGAGAGTTTTTATGAGTGAAAGGAAGAAACACACAAATCGTCTGCTGGTTTTTATGGGTTTGCTGTTTTTACTGTCATTTTTGCCGTGGAATACGCTGAATGCGAAAGCTGCGGTGACATTGAGTCGTAAGAAAATGATCCTGACAGTAAATCAGAAACAGTATCTTCGAGTGAAGGGCCGGCCGGCAGGAAGCACACTGATCTGGCGTTCCAGCAATACATCTGTGGCGACTGTGGCAGGCGGAACGGTGAGAGCAAGAAGACGTGGAAATGCAGTCATCAGCGTTACGGTTATGAGAAATAGAAGACGGGTGGCTGTCCGTACCTGCCGTGTCCGTGTGGCGGAGGTCCCGACCGTGGTTGCTTCTCTTGGTGTCACTGGTGAAGCATCGGAGTATATTGCGGGAATTACTTTTCTGGTTGACGGAAAGAGAAGCATGCTCCTGACCAATAAGCTGGTTCTTCAGACGCCGGGGCAGAGATGGCAGACCCTTTATCTTCTGGATGAAAACCAGATCAGCAGCAGTGGAGGAAATAAGATTTCCTGGCTGAAAGGAAAGACCATTTCCCCATATAATAACAATGACCGGAATATTGAAACTGCTTATTTTGCAAGGAAAGACTTCCGGCCGTTCCGGATTACATCCGCTTCCGGTGCAGTATTTTATTTTTACTATGACGGAATCAAGTACAAGGCTGCAGCGAGGGATCTTGGCAGTTCACTGGATCCTCAGCCCTGCCGCCTGGTTCGCCTGACTCCGGTAAGCCCGGCATAAAAAACAATGGATAAAAAAGGCTTACAGCCGGATCTCTTCGGAGGTCCGGCTGAATTTTCGCTTGCTTTTTTTCAAAAAATGTAGTTAGATAGTAATTGCGATTTTTTGAAAATACGAAAGTATGTTCTGATACTTATTTTTTGATAGAGAAAGGAAATAACTATGGCAAAGACGACCACTTACGACGCCAGCAGCATCTCGGTCCTGGAAGGCCTGGAGGCGGTGCGGAAGCGTCCGGGTATGTATATAGGCAGCGTTTCCACCAAGGGACTGAATCACCTGATCTATGAGATCGTGGATAACGCGGTGGATGAACATCTGGCCGGTTACTGTGACCGGATCGAGGTAACGCTGGAGGCGGACGGCTCTGCCACAGTGAACGATAATGGCCGTGGTATTCCGGTGGGAATGCATGAGAAAGGCATGTCCGCGGCCCGGCTGGTATTTACGACCCTTCATGCCGGCGGAAAATTCGACAATGCGGCTTACAAGACCAGCGGAGGCCTTCACGGCGTGGGTTCTTCCGTGGTAAACGCCCTGTCTACTTATCTGGAAATCAAGGTCAGCCGCGACGGCCAGGTGAGCTATGACAAATATGAGCGGGGCATTCCTGTTGTGGAGCTGGAAAACGGCCTCCTTCCGGTCATCGGCAAGACGAGAAAGACCGGTACCTGGGTGCATTTTCTTCCGGATCCGGAGATTTTCGAGAAGACCCGTTTCTCCGCTACCGAGGTAAAAAGCCGTCTCCACGAGACTGCTTACCTGAACCCGAACCTTACGATTGTCTTCACGGACAAGCGGGACGGAAAAAACGAGATCGAGGAGTTTCACGAGCCCGACGGTCTTTCCGGTTTCATCCGTGATATGAATAAGAACAAAGAGACCGTGACGGAGATCATCTATTTCAAAGGGGAGGCCGACGGTATCACCGTGGAGTGCGCCCTCCAATACGTCAACGAGTTTCACGAGACGGTCCTGGGCTTCTGCAACAACATCTACAATGCTGAAGGCGGAACCCACCTCACCGGTTTTAAGACGACATTTACGACGCTGATGAACACCTACGCGAGAGAGCTGGGTGTCCTCAAGGAAAAAGACGACAATTTCACCGGTACGGATATCCGAAACGGTATGACGGCTGTGGTTTCCATTAAACATCCGGATCCCCGTTTCGAGGGCCAGACCAAGACGAAACTGGACAACCAGGACGCGGCCAAGGCCACCGGAAAAGTTGCCAACGAGGAGCTGGTTCTCTATTTTGACCGAAATCTTGAGACTCTGAAAAATGTCCTCGCCTGCGCGGAGAAAGCGGCCAAGATCCGTAAAACCGAGGAGAAAGCCAAGACCAACATGCTGACCCGGCAGAAATATTCCTTCGATTCCAACGGAAAACTGGCTAACTGCGAGAGTCGCGATCCCTCGATCTGCGAAATCTTCATCGTGGAGGGAGATTCCGCCGGCGGTTCTGCCAAGACGGCCCGGAACCGGAATTTCCAGGCGATCCTCCCGATCCGGGGAAAGATCCTGAACGTGGAAAAAGCCAGTATCGACAAGGTTCTGGCCAACGCGGAGATCAAGACCATGATCAATGCTTTCGGCTGCGGTTTTTCCGAGGGGTACGGAAATGACTTTGATATCACGAAGCTTCGCTATGACAAAATCATCATCATGGCCGATGCGGACGTGGACGGAGCCCATATCAGCACGCTGCTGCTGACCCTCTTTTATCGTTTTATGCCGGATCTGATTTACGAAGGCCATGTCTATATCGCCATGCCGCCCCTCTATAAGGCGATCCCGAGCAAGGGAGCGGAAGAGTATCTCTACGACGACAAGGCTCTGGAGCGTTACCGGAAGACCCATAAGGGCTCCTTTATCCTTCAGCGTTACAAAGGTCTGGGTGAGATGGACCCGGATCAGCTCTGGGAGACCACGCTGGACCCGGCCACCCGAATCCTGAAGCGCGTGGAGATTGAGGACGGAAGAATGGCTTCCGACGTGACGGAAATGCTGATGGGAACTGAGGTTCCGCCCCGCAAGGCGTTCATTTACGAGCATGCCCAGGATGCGGAACTGGACGTATAAGGAGACTGAACCATGGAAAAAGAACAGATCATCCGAACTGAATATTCGGATATTATGCAGAAATCTTATATCGATTACGCCATGAGCGTTATCATTGCGAGAGCCCTGCCGGATGTGCGGGACGGATTAAAACCCGTACAGCGCCGGACCCTCTACGATATGTACGAGCTTGGCATCCGCTATGACAAGCCTTACCGGAAATGCGCCCGTATCGTCGGCGATACCATGGGTAAATATCATCCCCACGGTGATTCCTCGATCTACGAGGCCCTTGTAGTCATGGCTCAGGACTTCAAGAAAGGCCTGCCCCTCGTGGACGGCCACGGAAACTTCGGTTCCATCGAGGGAGACGGAGCCGCAGCGATGCGATACACCGAGGCCCGCCTCCAGAAGATCACCCAAGAGGTGTTCCTGGGCGACCTGGACAAGGATGTCGTGGACTTTGTGCCGAACTTCGATGAGACGGAGAAAGAGCCTTCCGTTCTTCCGGTCCGTGTGCCGAATATTCTGGTCAACGGTTCTGACGGAATCGCCGTCGGTATGGTGACGAGCATACCGCCTCACAACCTCGGCGAGGTCATCGATGCCGTGAAGGCTGTGATCCGGAACAACCAGATCACGAACCGGGAACTCATGGAGTACATCAAAGGTCCGGATTTCCCTACCGGCGGCATTGTGGTAAATAAGGACGACCTCCTCTCAATCTATGAGACCGGCGTCGGCAAGATCCGCTTGAGAGGCCGTGTCGAAGTGGAAAAAGGTAAGGGCGGCAAGGACCGGCTGGTCATCACTGAGATTCCCTACACGATGATGGGAGCCAACATCGGCAAATTCTTGAACGACGTGGCCAATCTGGTGGAGAACAAGGTCACGACGGATATCGTGGATATTTCCAACCAGTCCTCCAAGGAGGGCATCCGCATCGTTCTTGAACTCCGGAAAAACGCCGACGTGGACAACCTCGTTAACATGCTTTACAAGAAGACCCGCCTCGAGGACACCTTCGGCGTCAACATGCTGGCGGTGGCCGGCGGCAAGCCCGAGACTCTGAGCCTCAAATCCATCATCGATTACCATGTGGATTTCCAGTTTGAGCTGGCTACAAGAAAGTACCGGACGCTGCTCAACAAAGAGCTGGCGAAAAAAGAGATCCAGGAAGGTCTCATCAAGGCCTGCGACTGCATCGACCTCATCATCGAGATTCTCCGGGGCAGTAAAAACCAGAAACAGGTAAAAGAATGCCTGGTAAACGGCGTCACCGAGGGTATCAAATTCAAGAGCAAGGTCTCCGAGAAAGCTGCCAAAACCCTGCGCTTCACGGAAAATCAGGCCACAGCCATCCTGGAGATGCGTCTCTATAAGCTGATCGGTCTGGAGATCGAAGCACTGATGAAGGAGCACGAGGCGACGCTGGCCAATATCGACAAGTACCAGGATATCCTGAACAACTATAAATCCATGGCCCGGGTCATCATCAAAGAGCTGGATGCCGTGAAAAAAGAGTACGCCGTTCCGAGAAAAACCGGTATCGAGAACGCGGCGGAGGCCGTTTTCGAGGAGAAAAAGGTGGAAGAGATGGAAGTAGTCTTCCTCATGGACCGTTTCGGTTATGCGAGAACCGTGGACACTTCCGTTTATGAGCGAAACAAGGAAGCGGCGGACGCGGAGAATAAATATGTGCTTTCCGTCATGAACACCGACAAGATTTCGATCCTGACCGACAGCGGCAGGCAGCATCTCATCAAGGTGCTGGATCTTCCCTACGGAAAATTCCGTGACAAAGGAAAGCCAATCGACAACCTCTGTAACTACGACAGCACGAAGGAGCAGGCGGTGGCTGTGGAGAGCCTCCAGAAACTCAAAATGTCGATTCTCCTTTTTACAACGAAAAAAGGTATGCTCAAGCAGATGGAGGGTTCCGAGCTCGATGTGGCGAAAAGGGCCATCGCAGCCACGAAGCTTATGGATGACGATGAGCTGATCTCAGTGGAAACGCTGGGCGAGTACGAGCAGATCGTCCTTCAGACTCACCAGGGATTTTTCTTACGTTTCCCCATAGGAGAGATCCCGATGAAAAAGAAAAACGCCGTGGGTGTTAGGGGAATCAAGATGGCGGATGACGATTTCATCGAAAAAGTCCATTATCTGGCGGCCGGTGACGACGCGATCGCCCTTTATAAAGAAAAAGAAGTGCATTTAAACCGCCTCCGCATCGGAAAACGCGATACCAAAGGAGTAAAAACCAGGGTTTAACAAGGATTTTTCACTTTTGTACTTGCTTTTTCCTTTTCGGGGTGTTATAATGCAGGTGATAATATTGTAACTGAAGTTGAGTGGGCGTTTCGTCCACTCTCTTTTTACTGTCAAAGGAGTTTTCCATATGACAGGGCAGGAAAGGTGGCGCAGATGACAAAACGAGAGACCTATGAGAAAAAGACGGAGGAAATCCTGAACCCCATGATGGAGGAGCATGGATTTGAGCTGGTGGATGTGGAGTATGTGAAGGAAGGCGGAAGCTGGTATCTTCGCGCCTACATCGACAAACCGGGCGGCATTGCCATCAATGACTGCGAGGTAATAAGCCGTGCTTTGAGCGACAAACTGGATGAAGAGGATTTTATTGAAGATTCCTATATTCTGGAAGTTAGCTCTCCGGGACTTGGTCGTCCCCTGAAAAAGGAAAAGGATTTCCAGAGAAATCTCGGAGAGGAAGTAGAAGTGCGTACTTTCCGTGCCATAGACGGACAGAAGGAATTTACCGGCGTCCTGAAAGCATATGACAAAGAATCCGTGACCATTGAATTAGAAGAAACAGAAATGAAATTTGCCAGGACGGATATCGCGCTGATTCGGCAGGCTTTCGATTTCTGAGTTAAGGAGGAATTTTCAAAATGAATAACGAATTGTTGGAGGCGCTGACCCTGCTGGAAAAAGAGAAAAACATCAGCAAAGACACGCTGCTGGAAGCTATCGAGCAGTCTCTGATCCAGGCCTGCAAGAATAATTTCGGCAAAGCTGACAACGTAAAAGTAAGCATCAATCCCGAGACCTGCGAGTTCCATGTATGGGCTGAGAAGACCGTTGTGGAAGAGGTAACGGATGATGTGACAGAGATTGCCCTTTCCAAGGCAAAAATGATCCGTTCCAGCTACGAGCTTGGAGATACCGTAAACGTGGAGATCCATTCCAAAGAGTTCGGCCGTATCGCCACCCAGAACGCAAAGAACGTGATCCTTCAGAAAATCCGCGAGGAAGAGCGCAAGGTGCTCTACAATGAGTATTATGCAAAAGAGCGTGACGTTGTCACCGGTATCGTTCAGCGTTATCTCGGAAAAAATGTCAGCGTAAACTTAGGTAAGGTAGATGCGATCCTCAATGAGAACGAGATGGTAAAAGGCGAGGTATTCCGCCCCACCGAGAGAATCAAGGTTTACATCCTTGAGGTAAAGGACACCTCCAAGGGACCGAAGATCATGGTATCCCGTACTCATCCGGAGCTGGTAAAACGTCTCTTTGAGTCTGAGGTAACAGAGGTACGCGACGGTACCGTAGAGATCAAATGCATCGCCCGTGAGGCAGGCAGCCGTACCAAGATGGCTGTTTATTCCAACAACCCGGACGTAGATCCCGTAGGAGCCTGCGTTGGTATCAACGGCGCCAGAGTCAATGCGATTGTCAATGAGCTTCGCGGCGAGAAGATCGATATCATCAACTGGAACGAGAACAATGCAATTCTCATTGAGAATGCACTGAGCCCGGCCAAAGTCATCTCCGTTATCGCAGATGACGACGAGAAGACAGCGAAGGTTATCGTTCCGGATTATCAGCTTTCTCTGGCTATCGGTAAAGAAGGACAGAACGCCCGTCTGGCAGCTCGTCTGACCGGTTTCAAGATCGACATCAAGAGCGAGACCCAGGCCAAAGAGTCCGGCGAGTTCGATGATCTGTTTGGTGACAACGGTGAGTATGAGGAGTCCGCAGATTATGACGACGATTACACCGACAAGAACTACACCAGCGATTACGAGGAAGTTTCTGAGGACGCACCGGAGCAGGAAGAAGGAGATGCAGAGTAAGTTCTGTGTCCCGGAGGTGAGAAAATGAGCCAGGTCCGCAAGGTTCCCATGCGCCAGTGTATCGGCTGCAGGGAGATGAAAAGCAAGAAAGAAATGATCCGCATCCTCAAGACCACCGAGGATGAGATTGTCATCGACGCCACCGGAAAGAAAAACGGCAGAGGGGCATATATCTGTCCCAGCCGGGAATGCTTTCAGAAAGCGGTGAAAAATAAGGGCATCGAGCGTTCCCTTAAGATGGCGATTCCCAAAGAAGTCTACGAGGCGCTGGAAAAGGAGATAGAACCGATTGAAGCAGAATAAGATCCTGTCCCTGGTAGGCCTGGCCACAAAGGCGGGCAAGACTGCCAGCGGAGAGTTTTCCACGGAGAAATCCGTCAAGGAAGGAAAAGCAAGCCTGGTGATCGTTTCTGTCGAGAGCTCGGAGAACACGAAGAAAAAATTTACGAATATGTGTACTTTTTACAAGGTACCTATGTATCTGTACGGAACAAAGGATGAATTAGGCGCGGCCATGGGAAAAGAATTTCGCGCTTCCCTGGCGGTGAATGACAGAGGCCTTGCAGCAGCGATCCAGAAACACCTGGATGAGTTGGGAGCATAAGATTTCCGTGACAGGTACGGATGCGGTCCGCCTGTTGCGCCACTATGAAAGCGGGAGGCGGTTCCTATCGTAAAGATGAGAGTGTATGAGCTTGGCAGAAGCTTAGGCAGATCCAATCAGGAAATTATGAAGATATTAACCCGGAACGGCATCAGAGTGACGAGTCACATGAGCGTTCTGGAAGAAAATCAGATAGAAATGGTGAGGAAAACAGTGGAAGCAAACGAGAAATCCAAGATGGAAAATCAGAAGAATACCGAGGGAGAAGCACCCAAGAAAAAGAACATTTCACAGGTGTTCCATCCCCAGAACAGCCGGAGCGGAATCAGCCGTCCGGCCGGACAGAAGAGCCAGAAACCGGCACGCCCGGCTGGCCAGTCCCAGGATAAAAAGCCGGCAGGCGACCGCCCCGCAGCCCAGGGCGGCGAGAGACGTTCCCAGAACGGCGGAAACGGAACCACCGGCAGCCAGAGACCTCAGAACGGCGAGAGAAGAAGCCAGGGTCAGAATGGTGAGAGAAGAAATCAGGGCCAGAACGGCGAGAGAAGAAACGGCGGTTTCCAGGGCCAGGGCGGCGAGAGAAGAAGCCAGGGCCAGAATGGTGAGAGAAGAGGCCAGGGTCAGGGCGGCGAAAGAAGAAGCCAGGGCCAGAATGGCGAGAGAAGAAGCGGCAGTTTCCAGGGCCAGGGCGGCGAGAGAAGAGGCCAGGGCCAGAACGGTGAGAGAAGATCTTACCAGGGCCAGGGCGGCGGACGTCCGCAGAATGGCGAGAGAAGAGGCGGTTTCCAGGGTCAGGACGGAGAGAGACGTCCGCAGAACGGAGACAGAAGAGGCGGCCAGAGAGGCGGCGCTTCCATTCCGAAGGCTCCGATCGAGAGCAAACCGCTGACCAAAGAGTCCAGAACCCGTACCGACCGCAACAACGACCGCAACAGAAAGAACAGCGGTGAGGACAAATTTGACCGGCTGGAGAAGAAGAATGTATCCAGAGGAAACAATACCGTAAAGAACCAGAAGAACAACAAGCCCCAGACCGCGAAACCTGCACCCGCTCCGGAGAAGAAGGAAGACGAGATCAGAAACATCGTTCTTCCGGAGACCATGACCATCCGTGAGCTGGCAGACAAGATGAAGGTCCAGGCAGCAGCCATCGTGAAGAAACTCTTCATGCAGGGCAAGATCGTGACTGTAAACCACGAGATCGATTATGAGACCGCAGAGGAGATTGCTCTGGAGTTCAACTGCATTGCAGAGCCGGAAGAGAAGGTGGATGTGATTGCCGAGCTTCTGAAAGAGGACGAAGAGGACGAGAGCAAGATGGTTCCGAGACCCCCTGTTGTCTGCGTAATGGGTCACGTTGACCATGGTAAAACCTCCCTTCTGGATGCCATCCGTCACACCCATGTCATCGCAAAAGAGGCAGGCGGAATCACTCAGCACATCGGTGCTTACATGGTAACGATCAACGGCCAGAAGATCACCTTCCTGGATACCCCGGGACATGAGGCCTTCACCGCCATGCGTATGCGTGGAGCAAACTCCACCGATATTGCTATCCTCGTTGTCGCAGCAGACGACGGCGTGATGCCCCAGACCATTGAGGCCATCAACCATGCGAAGGCAGCAGGCATCGAGATCATCGTTGCCATCAACAAGATTGATAAACCCAGCGCCAACATCGAGCGTGTAAAACAGGAACTCTCCGAGTACGAGCTGATCCCCGAGGACTGGGGCGGAAGCACGATCTGCGTGCCGGTATCCGCACACACCGGAGAAGGCATCGACACTCTGCTTGAGATGATCCTTCTGACTGCAGAGGTCAACGAGCTGAAGGCAAACCCGAACCGGAAAGCCAGAGGTCTTGTCATCGAGGCCCAGCTGGATAAAGGAAAAGGCCCCGTTGCCACCGTTCTGGTACAGAAAGGTACTCTCCATGTGGGAGATCCCATCGCAGCAGGTTCCTGCTTTGGTAAAGTCCGTGCGATGATCGACGACAAGGGACGCCGTGTCAAAGAGGCAGGCCCCTCCGTTCCCGTTGAGATTCTCGGTCTTTCTGACGTTCCCAACGCTGGCGAGATCTTTGTACAGACCGATTCTGAGAAGGAGGCAAGAAGCTTTGCCGATACCTTCATTAGTGAGAATAAGGAAAGACTCCTGGAGGAGACCCGGTCCAAGATGTCTCTGGACGATCTCTTCAGCCAGATTCAGGCAGGAAACTTAAAAGAGCTCAATATCATCGTCAAAGCTGATGTACAGGGTTCTGTGGAGGCAGTGAAACAGAGCCTTCTCAAACTCTCCAACGACGAAGTTGTGGTTAAAATCATCCACGGCGGCGTCGGCGCCATCAACGAGTCTGATGTTACTCTGGCAGCTACTTCAAATGCCATCATCATCGGCTTCAACGTTCGTCCGGACAGCACAGCCAAGGCTACCGCAGAGCGTGAGGGCGTAGACCTTCGTCTCTACCGCGTCATTTACGACGCCATCGCTGATGTGGAAGCAGCCATGAAGGGTATGCTGGATCCGATCTACGAGGAGAAAGTTATCGGTCACGCCGAGGTTCGTCAGACCTTCAAGGCTTCCGGAGTCGGTACGATCGCAGGTTCCTATGTTCTGGACGGCGTATTCCAGAGAAACTGCAAGGTTCGTATCACGAGAGAAGGTAAACAGATCTACGAGGGCGCTCTTGCTTCTCTGAAGAGATTCAAGGACGATGTAAAAGAAGTAAAGGCCGGCTACGAGTGTGGTCTTGTATTCGATAAATTCAACGACCTCCAGGAGTTCGATCAGGTAGAAGCTTATATCATGGTAGAGGTGCCGAGATAATATGAGAAAAAACAGTATCAAAAATACAAGGATCAACGGGGAGGTCCAGCGTGAGCTGGCCAACATCATCCGCGGCGGGATCAAGGATCCGAGGATCAGCCCGCTGACCTCCGTGGTGGCTGTGGAAGTAGCGCCGGATCTTAAGACCTGTAAGGCATACATCAGCGTTCTGGGCGACAGTGAAGCCCAGAAGGCTACCCTTGCGGGCTTAAAGAGCGCGGAAGGCTATATTCGCCGGGAGCTGGCCCACACCGTCAATTTAAGAAACACACCGGAGATCCGCTTTATTCTGGATCAGTCCATCGAGTACGGTGTGCATATGTCAAAGATCATCGATGAGGTCACTGCAAAGGATGAGGAAAATGTTTGATCTTGACCAGGAAATAAAGGGGGCAAAGCGCATCGGTATCGCCGGTCACATCCGGCCCGACGGAGACTGCGTGGGTTCCTGCTTGGGGTTAGGCCTTTATCTTCGGGAAAATTACCCGGAGCTTGAGGCTGTGGATATCCATCTGGAATCCGTGCCGGAGAAATTCCGGGTGCTGGAGGGAACAGAGACCATCTGTACCTCCTACCCGGAGAAAACCTACGATGTGTTCTTTTCTCTGGACTGCGGAGATATCGGACGGCTGGGAAATGCCGCAGAATATCTTAAGACCGCGGGAAAAGTGATCTGCGTGGACCATCACATCAGCAATCACGGCTTCGGCGATGTGCAGTTTATTGAACCGGCGGCCAGTTCCACATCAGAGCTTATCTATCTTCTGCTGGATGACGCGGAGCTTTCCGTCAGTGCAGCAAAAGCACTTTATATGGGAATTGCCCATGATACCGGCGTGTTCCAGTATTCCTGCACGGGCAGGCGTACGATGGAAATTGCCGGAAAGCTCATGGAGAAGGGCTTTGATTTCAACGAGCTTCTGGATCAGACCTTTTTCCAGAAGACCTATCTTCAGAACCAGATCCTGGGCCGTGCCCTTCTGGAGAGCATGCTTCTGATGGATGGAAAATGCATCATCAGCGCCCTTCGGAAAAAAGATCTGGATTTCTACGGTGTCACCAGCGAGGATCTGGACGGCATCGTGAGCCAGCTGCGGAACACCACCGGCGTGGAAGTGGCCATTTTCCTCTATGAGACGGCCATTCAGGAGTTCAAGGTGAGTCTTCGGTCCAACGGAAGGGTGGATGTAAGCCGTGTGGCTTCCTATTTCGGAGGCGGCGGCCATGTCCGGGCGGCAGGCTGCACCATGCAGGGAAGCGTCTATGATGTGCTCAACAATCTGACGCTCCACATCGAAAAGCAGTTAAAGGGAGCAGACTTGTGATTCACGGAGTAATCAATATTTATAAAGAGCGGGGCTTTACCTCCCATGATGTGGTGGGTAAGCTCCGCGGTATTTTAAGACAGAAAAAAATCGGCCACACAGGAACGCTGGACCCGGACGCGGAGGGCGTGCTTCCCGTCTGCCTGGGAAAAGCCACCAAGCTCTGCGATCTTCTGACGGACAAGGAGAAGACTTACCGGGCTGTGCTCCTTCTGGGAAAAACGACGGACACGCAGGATGTCTCAGGAACAGTTCTCTCCGAGGCGCCAGTGACGGCAGAGGAGGAAAAGGTCCGGGAGGCCATTCTCTCCTTCGTGGGGGACTACGATCAGATCCCGCCGATGTATTCCGCCCTGAAGGTCAACGGCCAGAAGCTCTGCGACCTGGCCCGGGCGGGCAAAGAGGTGGAGAGAAAGCCGAGAAGAGTCACGATCCGGGAGATCCGGATTGAGAAGATCGACCTTCCCAGGGTGACGATGGAAGTGACCTGCTCCAAGGGAACCTATATCCGGACCCTCTGTCAGGACATCGGAGAAAACTTGGGCTGCGGCGGTTGTATGGAGAGCCTTCTCCGTACCCGCGTGGAACGTTTTACTCTTGAGGATGCCATCAAACTTGGAGAAGTGGAGGCCATCAAGGCGGAAAAAGGTCTCGACGGTCTCATGGAGAAAATCCTTCCGATCGACGGCATGTTTCCCGATGCTCTGAAGGCGGTGGTTCCGGAGAAGGGCATGAAAGCTTTGGTCAACGGAAACAGCCTGAAGGAGAATCAGATTCGCCCGGAAAGAGCGGCAGCAGATAACGAGCGGGTCCGTGTCTATGATGAGGCGGGCAGATTTTACGCGCTCTACCGGTACGAGGCAGCGGAAAAACAGTACCGGCTGGAAAAAATGTTTTATGACCGGGAGGAGGAACAAGATGGAATACATACAGGGGCTGGAAGGACTTTATATCAACGATGAGACCGCCGTCACCCTGGGAAAATTTGACGGCCTTCACCGGGGACACCAGAAACTGATCCGCCGCACCCGGGGATTTGCCCGGCAGGGCCTGAAAAGCGTGGTTTTCACGCTGGATTTCAACCGAAAGGGCATGCTTCTCACCCGTGAGGAGCGCCGCGCCATGTTGGAAAAGCAGGGAGTCGATTACCTGGTGGAGTGTCCTTTTCTTCCCGAGGTGGCCCATATGGAGCCGGAGGAGTTCATCCGCGGTATTCTGGCGGAAAAGCTCCATGCCCGGGAGGTCATTGTGGGAGCGGATTTCCACTTTGGCTATGAGAGAAAAGGCGACGCCCACCTTCTGATGGAGCTTCAGAAGATCTACGGCTATGAGGCAGAGATCATAAAGAAGGAAACTTACAACGGCCGGGAGATCAGCAGCACTTATATCCGGGAAGCCCTGGAAAAAGGCGAGATGGAGCTGGCAAAAGACCTTCTCGGCTATCCGTATTTTGTCTCCGGCGAAGTGCTTCACGGAAGACATATGGGCGGGCGGCTCCTTTTTCCCACGACGAATCTCATCCCGACGACGAGAAAACTTCTGCCTCCGAACGGCGTCTACGTTTCCAGAACCCATCTGGAGGATGGAAGGATCTTAGGCGGCATGACGAACATCGGCTACAAGCCCACGGTGGGAGAAAAGTTCCGGGGCGTGGAGACCTATCTCTACGATGTGGACGAGGATCTTTACGGAGCGGATATCCGGGTGGAACTGCTTCATTTTATCCGCCCCGAGCGGAAGTTTGAATCTCTGGATGCTCTCCGGGAGCAGATGGAAAAAGATATCGCCTGCGGAAAGGAGTTCCTGAAATGAGCACAATGCTGGAAAATGCCAGCGAAGTCCTTTTTGTCTTAGGAATCCTTTTTACCGTCGCGGGAGTGATTTTCCGGGAGATCCGCCGGGCCAAGGACCCTTATAAAGGAAGGGCTGTGGCTACCGTGGTGGAGCTTGCTCCGGGTAAACCCGACCGGGCAGGAAAAGAGGCGGGCGTTCATGACTATTATTATCCGGTTATGACCTTCTATGCCTCCAACGGCCGTCTGATCCGGGAGCGCTACCGTAAGGGCAGCAATCCGCCGGCCTTCCGGGTGGGCGAAAAAGTGCCTGTCCGCTATGATGCGGAAAAGCCCGAACGCTTCACGCTGAACCATCCGGGCAAGGAAGAAAAGGTGGAACTGCTCCTCTATTTTGCAGGGCTTCTTTTCATTCTTGCCGGCGGCGTCTGTTATCTTCTGTTCGGGCTTCGGATTCTGGGCTGAGACTTCGCAAAATCTCAAGAAAATGAGTTGACGGAAGGAGAAACATCTGTTATACTTGTGCAGTATGAGTTTAGCCGTCACTAAGGTTGCGGACACTCCGACCCCGTCTTAAGTGACAGGTGATTATATTAAATTATTTTAGGAGGATTTTATCATGATTTCCAAAGAGAAGAAAACAGCTATCATCAACGAGTATGCAAGAAAAGCAGGAGATACCGGTTCACCGGAAGTTCAGATCGCTATTCTGACCGCTCGTATCCAGGAGCTTACCGCTCATCTGCAGGAGAACCCGAAGGATCATCATTCCAGAAGAGGTCTTCTGAAAATGGTTGGTCAGAGACGTGGACTCCTTGCATATCTGAAGAAAACAGATCTGGAAGGCTATCGTGCACTGATCGCAAAACTTGGTATCAGAAAATAATCAACAACAAAAAGGGACGGATTTTTTCCGTCCCTGCTTTTGTAAAGTAAACAAATGAGGCAGCAGGAGCCGCCGAGACCACTGAAAAGCGGATTTTTCAGGGAAAATCTTTTTTTCAGTTGTTTCGGATGGATAGCTGCCGGAAAAGGAGAAAAACATATGTATAAGACGTTTTCCATGGAACTCGCCGGAAGAACGCTGAGCGTAGATATCGGCAGAGTTGCAAAACAGGCTAACGGTGCAGCTTTCATGCACTATGGCGACACCACCATTCTGAGCACCGCCACCGCATCCGACAAACCCCGTGAGGGTATCGATTTCTTCCCCCTGAGCGTAGAGTACGAGGAGAAGATGTACGCCGTAGGAAAGATCCCCGGCGGCTTCAACAAGAGAGAGGGAAAAGCCAGCGAGCATGCAATCCTGACTTCCCGTGTCATCGACCGTCCGATGCGTCCGCTGTTCCCGAAGGACTACCGCAACGACGTAACCCTCAATAACCTGGTTATGTCCGTAGATCCCGAGTGCAACCCGGAAGTAGTCGCTATGCTGGGTTCCTCCATCGCTACCTGCATTTCCGATATTCCTTTCGATGGTCCCTGCGCCGCTACCCAGATCGGTATGATTGACGGCGAACTCATCGTAAACCCGACCCTGGCTCAGAAGGATGTTTCCGATCTGCAGCTGACCGTTGCTTCCACCCGTGAAAAAGTTATCATGATCGAGGCAGGAGCAAAAGAGATTCCGGAAGCAAAAATGATCGAGGCTATTTTCAAGGCTCACGAAGTAAACCAGGAGATCATCAAATTCATCGATACCATCGTAGCTGAGTGCGGTAAGGCAAAACACTCCTACGAGAGCTGTGCAGTTCCCGAGGAGCTCTTCGAGGCCATCAAGAAGATCGTTCCTCCCGAAGAGATGGAAGTTGCCGTATTCACCGACGACAAACAGACCAGAGAAGAGAACATCCGTCAGATCACCGAGAAACTGGAAGCCGAGTTCGCTGACAACGAGGACTGGCTGGCAATTCTTGGCGAGGCTATTTATCAGTATCAGAAGAAGACCGTCCGCAAGATGATCCTGAAAGATCACAAACGTCCGGATGGCCGTGCAATCACCGAGATCCGTCCGCTGGCAGCAGAGGTGGATATCATCCCGAGAGTTCATGGTTCTGCTATGTTCACCCGTGGACAGACTCAGATCTGCAACGTCTGCACTCTGGCTCCTCTTTCCGAGGCACAGCGCCTGGATGGACTGGACGAGACAGAAGTAACCAAGAGATATATGCATCACTATAATTTCCCGAGCTATTCTGTCGGAGAGACCAAACCCAGCCGTGGACCGGGACGTCGTGAGATCGGCCATGGAGCCCTGGCAGAGCGTGCCCTGGTTCCGGTACTGCCGAGTGAGGAGGAGTTCCCCTACGCAATCCGTACCGTATCCGAGACTTTCGAGTCCAACGGTTCCACTTCCCAGGCAAGTATCTGTGCATCCAGCATGTCCCTGATGGCAGCCGGTGTACCGATCAAATCCCCGGTAGCCGGTATCTCCTGTGGACTGGTAACTGGTGACACTGATGACGATTACATCGTTCTCACCGATATCCAGGGTCTTGAGGATTTCTTCGGCGATATGGACTTCAAGGTAGCCGGTACCCATAAAGGTATCACCGCTATCCAGATGGATATCAAGATTCACGGTCTGACCCGCCCGATCATTGAGGAGGCCATCGCCAGAACCCGTGAGGCCAGATTCTATATCATGGATGAGGTTATGGCAAAAGCCATCGCCGAGCCTAGAAAAGAAGTTGGCCAGTACGCACCGAAGATCGTTCAGATCCGCATCAATCCGGACAAGATCGGCGATGTGGTAGGACAGAAGGGTAAAACCATCAACGCTATCATCGACGAGACCGGCGTGAAGATCGATATCACCGATGACGGAGCAGTTTCTGTATGCGGAACCGATATGGCTATGATCCAGAAAGCCATCGATCTCATCAAGATCATCGTAACCGACTTCGAGGCTGGCCAGATCCTGACCGGTAAAGTAGTCAGCATCAAAGAGTTCGGTGCCTTCATCGAGTTTGCTCCTGGCAAAGAGGGAATGGTTCACATCTCCAAGATCGCCAAAGAGCGCATCAACCATGTAGAAGATGTTCTGACCCTGGGCGACATCGTCAAAGTCGTTTGCCTCGGCAAAGACAAGATGGGCAGAATGAGCTTCAGCATCAAGGATGTAAAAGAGAACTAAATTTCATAAAGAAAATGAGGGCCGCCCCGGAGTTGTGGGGCGGTTCTTTTTTACAAGGCTTGTCTTAGCTCTGGTGGCTTTCGCATGGCCGCCTCTCTCCGTGTGACTTTCCAGAAAAAGTTCCACGTTGTCCGGACAGTTCTCCTTTTTCAAAGTCTCTCTCGTGTGCGAAAAGATGTACACGACACTTACGATGCACAGATTCAGGCAGATCATGTAGCAAATGTCAATTTCAAAGCATATGATGTAGAGCTGTTGCGCGTAGCGTATTTCGCGCTGGGGCAGAAAAATAGGTTGACAGGGTTTCGTGCGAAACTTATAATGGTACACGGACAATTATACAAAAAATACAAAGGATTTTTAAAATGGAGAAAAGAACAACAGGACACATTTTACGGCTGAACCTGGCCGCGGAGCTGACACATGGCATGTGCGTGAGCAATTTGGCTTTTCAGGTAGCGTGCGAAATGGGACTGCCTCCTGAAACCTGCCACGAGATGGCAGTGGCGGGAATGGTCCATGATATCGGAAAGCTTGAGATCGCCAAATATCTCTACAGCAGAGAGCCGGATCCGCTGACCATCGAGGAGCTGAAGTATGTGAGAACACATTCCACTATGGGATATGCGATCCTGAATGAACGCCATTATTCGGAATTTGTCTTGCAGTCCATTCTGCATCACCATGAAAATTATGACGGTTCCGGATATCCTTCCAACCTGGCGGGAGAAGAGATCCCTCTAGGGGCGAGGATTTTAAGAGTCTCAGATACCTTTGCGGCCCTGATCTCGGACCGGCCCTACCGGAAAGCCTTTTCCATGGAGGAGGCTGTGGCGCTGATGATCGACGAGATCAAGGATTTTGACGTGGGCGTTTTTCTGGCTTTTCAGAGAGTAGTTCACGGGCCGCACATAGAGGAGATCATGGAAATAAATAAGCAGGTTTTTGACCTGAATGAGGAGGAATTAAGATAATGCCATTAAAGAAGAAACCGGTCACCGGTATGAAAGACATTCTGCCCAGAGAGATGGAGATCCGAAACTATGTGATGAATCTCATCAAAGAGACCTACGGAATGTTCGGTTTTGTAAATATTGAGACTCCCTGCGTGGAGCACATCGAGAACCTTTCCAGCAAACAGGGCGGAGAGAACGAGAAACTGATCTTCAAGATCATGAAACGGGGAGAGAAGCTCAAACTGGAGACAGCCCAGAGCGATGCAGACCTCGTGGATGGCGGTCTTCGCTATGACCTGACCGTGCCGCTTTCCCGTTACTATTCCAACAATGCCAACGAGCTTCCGAGCCCTTTCAAGGCTCTGCAGATGGGCAATGTGTGGAGAGCAGACCGTCCCCAGAGAGGCCGTTACCGTCAGTTCATGCAGTGTGATATCGATATCCTCGGCGAGCCAACGATTCTCGCTGAGATCGAGCTCATCCAGGCTACTTCCACTCTGGTTGGAAAGCTGGATTTCCAGGGCTTCACGATCCGCATCAACGACCGTAAGATCCTGAAAGCTATGGCTGCTTACAGTGGTTTCCCGGAGGAGGCTTACGACGAGGTTTTCATTATCCTGGACAAGATGGATAAGATCGGCCTTGAAGGCGTGGAAGAGGAGCTTGTAAAAGCAGGCTACGAGAAGGAAAAGGCAGAGAAATATCTGGAGCTCTACCGCGAGGTGACACCGGATCTTGCCGGCATCCGTTACCTGAAAGAGAAACTGACCGGTTTCCTGGATCCGAAATGTGCCGAGGACCTCGAGACCATCATTACGAGCGTGGAAGCAGTCAAGACCGCAGACTTCAAGCTGGTCTTCGACCCGACTCTGGTGCGCGGCATGTCCTATTACACCGGCCCGATCTTTGAGATCAGCATCGACGGCTTCGGCGGTTCTGTGGGCGGCGGCGGCCGTTATGACGAGATGATCGGACGTTTCACCGGCCAGAACACGCCGGCCTGCGGTTTCTCCGTCGGCTTTGAGCGTATTGTCATGCTGCTTCTGGAGAAGGATTACCAGATCCCCTCCAGAAAAGAGAAGAAAGCCTTCCTGATTGAAAAAGGAATCGCCGGGGACGCTCTCATCAAAGTCTTCGAGGAGGCCAAGGCAGAGAGAGCTACAGGCGTACAGGTCAATGTGGTACAGATGAAGAAAAACCGGAAATTCCAGGTAGAGCAGCTCGAAAAAGAGGGCTATACGGAAATCCGCAGCTTTTATGTAGAAAAGTAAAAAAGAACCGCTGGTCGGAAGAAGAGGGATTCTCTTAAACCGGACAGCGGTTTTTTGTTATGGCGACAAGGAAAATGCACGCACTTGTGCAAGTGCATTTGACGACCGCTAATCAGGGCGAGATTCGCGTAGCGTATCTCGTTTCTGTCAGTTGTCGTGGAAGGTGCTCAGGGCATCGTCGGAGCCGCCGAGGATCACCTCGCTGAACTCCTCGCCGATAGTCATTTCCCAGGTGGAGCCATTATTATGGAAGGTGAGGGGGACGGAGCGGAGGATCGTGGCCTCATTTTCATCCAGGGCTTCCTTCAGAAGCTTCGCCGATTTGTCGGCGATCTCGGAATCGGAGGCGCGTAAGGATTCGGTGGTTTCGGCATAGGCGAGAAGTTTCTGCTTATAAGCCTTGAGAACCGAAGCCATGTCAAGGCTCGTGATATCTGCGCTGGCCGTGGCGTCGTCGCCGTTGACGCGAAGCTGGGTCACATTATAATGGAAGCAGGAGGCGATCTGGGAGGCCAGGCTTAAGTCCACCTGGTCGGACTGTTCGCTTCCGATGGCGAAGACATCGTGCATGCCAAGATAAGAAACCCAGTCTTCAGGAGAAAAATCCGTAAAGACTCCTAGAGTGGCGTCAGCCACTTCCTCCGGTGTGAGGAGGTAGGGATCCTTAAGAGCAGTGATGAGACCGCTTACGATCTCGTCTTTCAATTCTTCAGTGGTCTGGATTTTCCAGTTTCCAGACTGACGAAGCAGACCAAAACTGGCGGTGGTTGTGCTTTCCTCGTATGTATTGGTTTTCAGGATATCGCGAAGAACCGTGAAATAGGAGTTCATCGTGGTTGCGTCCTCGGTTCTCGGGTCCGCGGAGATCTTTGTCAAAGCCAGGCAGAGATCGTGGGCCAGGGTCTTAGCATCCAGATTTTTGATTTCCACTGTGACCGTCGCCGTATCCTCGTTGGTTTCCGTGGAGAGAATCGAGTAGTCAAAATTCTGAAAGAACAGCCGGACCGCCTCGCTGGTTTCTTCTCCGACGTCGGTGTCCCGGGTCTTGTTCTGAACGAGATCCTGATAGGAAACGAAGTTCTGGATGGTTTTTTCATCCAGTTTTTTGATCTGCTCGAGAGAGGAGCGAACCAGTTTTTCCGGAGTCTTCGCCCCGCAGCCGGTGAGAAGAAACACCAGAAAGAGAAAAAGGATATTCCGTAAATTTTTCATAAGAGCCTCCTTATGCGTGGTTTATGCCGTGAATCTCAGGCGGTATAGAAAGAGAACCGCGATCAGCTCCAGAACGAAGATCAGTGGCAGGCCGTAGCGGAAAGACGCGTGCCGTGTTTTGTGGCGAAAAAAGAACATGCCCGCAATGGACCCCGGGGAGCCGCCCAGAATCGCGATGAGAAAAAGGGTCCGTTCCGGAATCCGCCATTTCCCCAACTGTGCTTTTCTCTTGTCGATCCCCATCGAACAGAACCCGATCAGGCTGAAAATAATACACCATCCGATCAAAAATTGCATGAGAAACTTCCTTTCTTTGATTTGGTTGAGTCCATTGTAGCGGAAAAGGGGCTCGGTGTCAAATGAAGGCGGAAAACAAAATCTTCACAAAATCAACACAAAATTCAGGTAAAATACGGAACATTAAGGGAAATTTAAGTAGGCACTCCAGAATGAACGTGCTATAATGGCACAGTAAACAGGAGCAAACTGGAAGGCACCTGAATAGTTGCATGAATTTTTAGGAGGAGACCATGAAAAAAAAGAAAGTGATCGCCGGGGTAGTTCTGGTGGCTGTCATTGCCGCAGGCGGCTCCGGAGTCGTTGTCTGGAAAAGGGTCCAGGACGGAACGCTTGAGCTGTCCTTTTTGAAAAAATCAGATAAAACGGAAGGCAGCGTCTATGTGGACTCTGTCGAGAAGATATTGAATCCTGACGTGAGCGGAACCAATCAGCGGTTTAGCGGTGTCATTGAGCCTCAGAAAACCTGGAAGATCGAGGCCTCCAGCGATAAAAAGATCAAGGAGATCTATGTGGCGGAGGGAGATCAGGTAAAGGCCGGACAGGATCTTTTCACCTATGATACCTCAGAGGCAGAGGAGAACCTGGTGGACGCTCAGATCGAGCTGGATCGCTTAAATTCCGATATCGAGACCACCCAGAAGCAGATCGACACGATGAATAAAGAGCTGGCCAATGTCAAGGATGAGGATCAGCGTCTGGAGTACACAAACCTGATCCAGACCAAGGAAAATTCCCTGAAGAAGAGCCAGTACGACCTGAAAAAACAGAACGTCACTATTGAGCAGTTGAAAAATACGATTGCGAACGCCACCGTGCAGTCCGAGATGGACGGTATTGTCAAGAGTATCAACGAGGATGCCGGCAGTTCTTCATATGGATACAGCAGCAATGATGACAGCAATGCCTTCATGACGATTCTTTCTGCCGGAAACTACCGGGTAAAGGCCACTGCCAATGAACAGAACCGGAGCGCAGTGCAGGCAGGTCTTCCGGTCATCGTTCATTCCAGAGTCAACGACGACGAGACCTGGAGCGGCACGATGGGCAGTCTGGACACAGAGAAGACGGCCCAGAACAACAACGACAACTATAATTATGGAAGCAGTTCCAACGACAGTTCCAGCAGCAATTACAATTTCTATGTGGAGCTGGATGATTCCAGCGACCTGATTCTTGGACAGCACGTCTATGTGGAGATCGACAACGGCCAGTATAAGCATCAGGATGGCGTATGGCTGAACAGCTACTATATTATACAGAATGGCGACGGCACGGGTTATGTCTGGGCTGCCGATTCTCAGGATAAGATGGAGGAGCGGAAGGTGACTTTGGGCGAATACGACGAGGAGCTGGATCTCTATGAGATCACGGACGGCCTCACCAGAGAGGATTACATCGCCTTCCCATCCTCTGATATTCAGGCAGGCATGACGGCGGAGCGGAACATCGACAATGCCACAATTGGAACCGGAGCAGCGAGCGCTACAGGCATCGGTGACGGAGAAACCTATATTGGCGGCGACTACAGTGGCTACAGCGATTACAGCGAGGACGACGGACTCTATGACAGCGGTGATTACAGCCTGGATGAGACCGGAGAAGAATATCTGGATACCGGGGACGGCAATGTTGACGATCTGAGCGGGGACGAAGCTTATTACGACGACGGCGTTTATACGGATGACGGAGAGCTTCTGGATGACAGTGCAGACGACGGTGTCACAAATCTTGACGGCGAGGAAGAGACCGCTGCTTCTGGGGAGGAATAAACCTTGATTTTGGAAATGCATCATATTTATAAAGATTATTATCCCGGAAACATAGTGGTGCCGGTGCTGAAAGATGTGAATCTGAATGTGGAAGAGGGCGAGTACCTGGCTATCATGGGACCTTCCGGTTCCGGAAAATCCACACTGATGAATATCATTGGCTGTCTCGATAAACCCACCAAGGGCGATTTCAAGCTGGACGGTCTGGATATCCTGAACCTGAGCGAAAATGCTCTGGCGGATGTCCGCCTGAAAAAACTCGGCTTCGTCTTTCAGAACTTCCAGCTGCTTCCCCGGCAGACCGCTGTGGAGAATGTAGCCCTTCCCCTGATTTATGCAGGGGTGGGAAAAAGAGAACGGCTGAAACGGGCGGCGGCGGCCCTCGATAAAGTAGGGCTTTCTGACCGAATAAATTTCGTTCCGAACCAGCTGTCCGGAGGTCAGAAGCAGCGAGTTGCCATTGCCCGGGCCATGGTAAACCAGCCAAAGATCCTGCTGGCGGACGAGCCCACCGGAGCATTGGATTCCAAGTCCAGCGCCCAGGTTATGGATCTGTTTACCACACTGAATCAGGAAGGCGTGACGGTGATCATGATCACCCATGACAGCCATGTCGCCGGATTCGCGAAACGGAGAGTCGATATCTTCGATGGTGAGATATCGGAATATAAGCCTCAGGAGGTGACGCTGTGAAAAAGCGTACGATCATACTAATCACAATTTTCTCGCTGGCGGCAGTAGGCGGTGGAGGATACGGCATCTACCACCTGGTCAAAAACGGAGGAAGTCCGGTGGAGGTGACTTCCGTGGCCAACTTAAACCAGGGGTACTGGGGAAGTGAGACCAGCTCCAGCGGAACCATCACATCCAAAGCCAATCAGGAAGTCCATCTGGATTCCAATAATGTCATCAATCAGGTCTATGTAAAAGAAGGCGATAAAGTCAAAGTGGGAGACAAGCTTCTCTCCTACGACACGACCCTTCTGGAGCTGAATCTGGAATCCTACCAGCTGGAAGGAAAATCCATCGAACTGGAGATCAAGGGAGCAGAAAAGGATCTGAAGAAGCTGAAGAGTATCACACCGGTGGCGGATAGTTCTTCCTCTACCTCATCGGATCTTTCCAACTTGGAAAATGATGACAGCGGAAGCTATTTGGATTCTGACAGCGTGATCGATGATCAGGCGAAAGCAATCCTGAATCCGATGAATCTGACCGCAGCGGCAGAGGGCGGAGAAGAAACACCGACGCCTGAAACGGCAGCAGCAGAGACAGCAGCGCCGGAAACGCAGGCGCCAGAGACAAGCCCGGCAAGCCCGGAAACGACAGTGCCGGAAACATCAGCACCGGAAACACAGGCGCCAGAGACGGCAGCACCGGAAACACAGGCAGCAGAGACAGCGGTACCGGAAACAAAAGCATCGGAAACGACAGCGCCAGAACCATCATCTGCCGGGGCTGCGGCCGTACAGGCTCAGGAAGCAGAAAGTTCTGATATGATCACACTGGATCCGTCATCAGGAAACGGACTGGGCGGAAATGATCCCGCACCTGCGGTCAAGACGGAGGATAAGATCCTTAAAATGCTGACTTATCGGAGCAAACCCTTAGAGGGAGACGGGACAAAAGAAAATCCCTATGTGTTTCTCTGTGCAGACGGAGCGGTGATCCAGGGCTCTTTCTTAAATAAGATCCTGGGCTTTGTAGAAGACGGTTCTGTAAGAGAAGGCGGCGGAATGACAGAGGATGGCCAGGGCTGTTACGCCAGACTGGAGATCCGGAAAGGAAACCAGACCGAGGGAGAGGTCCTAAGCACCCTTGATATCGACGGAACAAAGGAGACCGACAAGGCGTTTGCTAAAGACACCAAATGGCGTTTTGCCGCCAAAGGCGTACAGCTTCCGGCAAACGAGGAAGAGGGTGACGGAAGCCGCCTGACGGCCAAAGACGGAGCGGACTTCTGGACCGAGACTATC
Source organism: Fusicatenibacter faecihominis (assembly GCF_020686945.1). Taxonomy (NCBI): domain Bacteria; kingdom Bacillati; phylum Bacillota; class Clostridia; order Lachnospirales; family Lachnospiraceae; genus Fusicatenibacter; species Fusicatenibacter faecihominis. The sequence continues at coordinate 28,929 of NZ_JAJEPR010000015.1, forward strand.
TCCGATGAGGTGAAAAATGCCACCTCCGAGAGCGAGACCGGTTCCAGTGATGTTACGGATATTGTGATCGGCGGAGACGGGAGCGAATCTGGAAACACGAGTGAGACCGGCAGCAGTGAGACCGCGGCTTCCGAGACAAACGGGACGGAAACTCCCGGCACAGAAACCGAGACTCCTGTGACAGAATCAGAAACGCCGCCGACTGAGACTTCCGCTACAGAAACGTCAGCAACGGAAACAGAAACTCCGGGAAGCGAGACAAATGCGACCGAGGCCCCGGCTACTGAGACCGAAGAGCCTGTGACAGAACCGGAAACGCCTGTCACGGAGCCGACAACAGAGACCGAGCCGACTACGGAAACAGAACCGGCCACCGAGACGGAAACTCCTGCTACAGAACCGGCCACCGAGGAGCCGGAGCCCTCTCCGCTTGAGCGAATCAAGGCAAAGAAGGTCCTGACCTATAATACGAAGCCTTACAGAGGCGAAGGTACCAAGGAGAATCCCTATGTGTTCTTCTGCGCAGACGGAGCGGTGATCCGGGCATCCTTTATGAACCGGATCCTGGGCTTTAATGAGGCCGGAACCTCCAGAAAGAATGGAGGAATGAAGGGAGACGGGGAAGGCTGCTATGCAGTTCTTGAGATCCGCGAAGGCGACGAGATGTCCGGCGGTTTTATCAAATCCCTTCTCATCCGCGGCACCACTCCTACCGAAAAAGCCTTTGCCCCGGATCTCAGCTGGATCTTTACGACCTCCGGGCTGCAGAAGGTAGTTCCGGAGCTTCCGGATGAAACAGAAGAAACGGAGACGGAAAGTGATGACTGGTATGACCCGCCCTGGGATGATAACAACGGTGACAGCTATACGGCATCAGAACTGAAGAAGGCAATCGAGGATAAAGAAAAGGAAATCAAGGATCTGCAGCTGAATCAGAGAGAGAATACCCTGAAAATCGAAAAAACTCAGCGTGAGATCGACGACTCCACCGTCACCAGCAGTATCCATGGAGTGGTAAAGAGCGTGGGAGACCCCGCCATCGGTGAGGTGGATGGAAAAGCCTTTATCCTTGTCACCAGCGATTCCGGCCTTTATGTTCAGGGAACCCTGAGTGAGTCGGATCTCGGAAAAGTCAAGGTTGGAAGCAGGATCAGCGGTTATTCCTATGAATCTTATACTTCTTTTACCGCGGAAATCACGGAGATCTCCAAATATCCTACCACTTCCCAGAGCTACTGGTCCAGTGATATGAATCCGAATGCCTCCAGTTATCCGTTCCTGGCATATATTGAGAATGCGGACGGCCTTTCCGATTATGAATATGCGGAGCTGAAGATTGAAGAAGATGCCAGTACCTCCGCAGACAGTATTTACATTGATAAAATGTATATCCGAAAGGAAAACGGCCAGAGTTATGTATACATCAAAGGAGAAGACGGTCTGTTGAAAAAACAGTATGTCCGCACCGGAAAGACTCTTTACGGCAGCACCATTGAGGTCAAAGAAGGTCTGAGTATCGATGATGCGATTGCTTTTCCATATGGAAAAAATGTCAAAGAGGGAGCGAAGACCAAGGTAGCGAGCGAGTATGCAGACGATGAGGATGACAACTCCTCTGGAATGGAGAATTATGACAGCGGAATGGACAATATAGACGGCGAAAACTATGACGAGGGCAATTACGACGAAGGATCCTATGAGGAAGGGTCCTACGAGGAAGGCGCCTATGAGGAAGCGGTTTATTGATCCGGTTAAGTCAAAATTCCATCGCCAGAGGCGATTTTCGGAGGTAGAAAAGTGTTAGAAAATATAAGATTATCCTTTCAGGGAGTCTGGTCCCACAAGATGCGTTCTCTTCTGACGATGCTCGGTATCATCATCGGTATCGCATCCATCATCGCCATTGCGTCCACGATTCAGGGAACTAATGAGCAGCTGAAGCAGAACCTTCTGGGAGCAGGAAATAATACGGTAAACGTAAAACTCTGCCGGTCCGATTCGGAATATGAATTTGACGATTATACCGGCATCCCGGCCGGCGTCCCGGTCTTTACCGAGAGCGACCGGGAAAAAATGCTGGCTGTGGAGGGCGTGGAAGATATCACTTTTTACACCAGCCGGAGCTATTCCAGCGACGTCTGGTATCAGAACACGAATCTCCAGGGTGCGTCCATCATGGGTATCGACAACCATTATTTCAATACCTGCGGTTATGAGATCCGGACAGGAAGATCCTTCCTCGACAAAGATTACACGGATTTCCGCCGCGTAGCGATTCTGGATGACACCGCGGCCACAAGCCTTTTCCAGGAAGACAGCCCTTTAGGAAAAACCATTGAGTTTGGCGGCACTCCCTACATTGTCATCGGCGTAGCCCAGAAAAAGGATGAATACCAGCCCGTCATCAATTCCATCGACGAGTACAATAGCTTGATGGGCGATTCCGACAGCAGCGGCGTAGTTTACATTCCTTCTGCGGATTGGGGAATCTCCTTCCAATATGATGAGCCGATGAATATCGTCATCAAGGCGGCCAATACGGACTATATGAAAACCGTGGGAAAAGATGTGAAGAACATTGCCAACGCTCTTTTAAGCGTAGGAAATAATTCAGATATCAAATACAAGGCAGATAAGATGATCGAGAAGATCGAGGAAGAGCAGAAGATGAACACCGCTGCTAACCAGCAGCTCATCTGGATCGCCGGTATTTCTCTTCTGGTCGGTGGCATCGGCGTTATGAACATCATGCTCGTGACCGTCACCGAGAGAACCAGCGAGATTGGTCTTAAGAAGGCTATCGGAGCCAAGAAAAAGAGGATTCTGGCCCAGTTCCTCACCGAGGCGGCCGTGCTCACCAGTATGGGAGGCATCATCGGTGTCGTCGTGGGAAATATACTGGCGAAGGTTATATCCAACATGACGGATACGCCGACAGCCATCAGCATTCCCGTTATCGTGGTTTCCGTGGTATTCTCCATGCTCATCGGTATCCTGTTCGGTCTCCTTCCTTCCATCAAGGCGGCTAACCTGAATCCCATCGATGCCTTGCGTCACGAGTAAGCATTTTTCAGCTCTCCGGAAATTCACCGGGGAGCTGTTTTTTGCAGAAAAACGGAAAAAAGGGGCTTGCGAAACGCCCCGATCCGTGTTATACTGCCATAGTCTAAAATAAAACACGCATGCGGATTCCGAGGACGGTGCCCGAAGAGGTTTCCAAGGAAGAATAAAACATGCGGAAGAACAAAACCAAAGGAGATAAAAGACATGAGCGTTATTTCAATGAAACAGTTACTCGAAGCCGGCGTACATTTTGGTCATCAGACCAGAAGATGGAACCCCAAAATGGCTCCCTACATCTACACCGAGAGAAACGGCATCTACATCATCGACCTTCAGAAATCTGTAGGAATGGTTGACACCGCATACAAGGCAGTATTTGATATCGCTGCTGAGGGTGGAAACATCCTTTTCGTTGGTACCAAGAAACAGGCTCAGGACGCTGTAAAGACCGAGGCTGAGCGCTGCGGAATGTACTATGTAAATGAGAGATGGCTCGGCGGAATGCTGACCAACTTCAAGACTATCCAGAGCCGTATCAATCGTCTGAAAGAGATCGAGACCATGGAGCAGGACGGTACTTTCGACGTACTGCCGAAGAAAGAGGTTATCGCTCTTCGCAAAGAGATGGACAAACTGCAGAAGAACCTGGGCGGAATCAAAGATATGAAGAAGATTCCGGATGCTATCTTCGTAGTAGATCCGAAAAAAGAGAGAATCTGCGTACAGGAAGCTCATACCCTGGGTATTCCGCTGATCGGTATCGCTGATACCAACTGCGATCCGGAAGAGCTGGACTATGTAATCCCGGGTAACGACGATGCAATCCGTGCCGTAAAACTGATCGTTTCCAAGATGGCAGACGCTGTTATCGAGGCAAATCAGGGTGCCGAGGAAGAAGTTTACGAGGGAACCGATGTGGAGACCGAGGAAGCACCGGTAGAAGAGTAATCATCATACGACGGAGGGAATGTAAAAATGGCTATTACAGCAGCAATGGTAAAAGAACTGAGAGAAATGACCGGCGCAGGCATGATGGACTGCAAAAAGGCTCTGACTGAGACCGACGGCGATATGGACAAAGCCGTTGAGTTCCTGAGAGAGAAAGGTCTTGCAAAGGCTCAGAAGAAAGCCAACAGAATCGCAGCTGAGGGTATCGTAGTTGACGTTGTAGCTGAGGACGGCAAGAGTGCAGTAGCCGTAGAGGTTAACTCTGAGACCGACTTCGTTGCAAAGAACGAGAAATTCCGTAACTATGTAAAGACAGTTGCAGATCAGGCTCTGACCACCGAGGCAGCCGACATCGACGCTTTCCTGGCTGAGAAATGGCACCTGGATGAGAGCAAGACTGTAGCTGAGGAGCTGGCAGCTCAGATCGCTGTTATCGGCGAGAACCTGAAGATCCGTCGTTTCCAGCAGGTGAAAGAGGAGAACGGTTTCGTTGCTTCCTACATTCACGCTGGCGGAAAGATCGGTGTTCTGGTTGACGTTGTTACCGACGTGGTAAATGACGAAGTTAAAGAGATGGCTAAGAACGTAGCTATGCAGGTAGCTGCTCTGAAACCGCTCTACACCAGCAGAGACGAGATCTCCGCAGACTATATCGCACATGAGAAAGAGATCCTTCTTGCTCAGATCAAAAACGATCCGAAAGAGTCTGCTAAACCGGAGAAGGTTATCGAGGGCATGATCAACGGCCGTGTAAACAAAGAGCTGAAAGAGATCTGCCTGCTTGACCAGGTTTATGTAAAAGCTGAGGACGGAAAACAGTCTGTAAAAGCATATGTTGACTCTGTAGCAAAAGCTGCAGGCGCTAACATCACCATCAAGGGCTTCGTTCGTTTCGAGACTGGTGAAGGCCTTGAGAAGAAGAACGAGGACTTCGCAGCAGAAGTTGCAAAACAGATGAACGCTTAATTGGCACTGAACTGAAAAGTTGAATCAGGAAAGACTCCGGGAGTCTTGTGAACACTCTGTTCTGGAGTGTACATGGGATTCCAGGGGTCTTTTTTCAAAAGAAAGAGGACACTGTCTTATGGAAAAAGGAACGATCTTCAAATTTCATAACGATCTGGATACGGACCAGATCATCGCATCCCAGTACCTTTTGCTTCCAAATCTGGAGGAGATGAAGAGCCATACATTTGAGTCTCTGGATCCGGATTTCTCCAAAAAGGTAAAACCGGGCGATTTTGTCATCGGCGGTGAGAATTTCGGCTGCGGCTCCTCAAGAGAGCAGGCCCCCGGCGTCTTGAAGGCTCTGGGCGTACAGGCTGTCATTGCCAAATCCTTTGCCCGGATCTTTTTCCGGAATGCCATCAACATCGGACTTCCGGCCATCGTCTGCAAGGATCTTCCCGACGAGGTGAAGACCGGTGATACCATGGTTCTTCATATGTCTGAGGGAACTGCTGAGGCCAATGGAAAAACGTATTCCTGCACGAAGCTGCCGGAGTACATGCAGAACATACTGAATCAGGGCGGCCTGATCGCTTCTCTGAATCGGGAGGAGGAAGAATAATGGGAATGACCATCGCTGAAAAAATCATCGCGGCAGCCGCCGGCGTGGACTCTGTGAAACCGGGAGATATCCATACCGTAGAGCTGGACCGTCTTATGAGCAATGACGGAACCACCCATCTGACGGTGGATATGTACCGGAATAAATTAAAACATCCACATATCAAGGACACAAAGAAGCTCGTGTTTATTGTGGACCACAACGTTCCCTCCGATAATCCGAAAACCGCTGCTTCCCAGAAGAAAATGCGGGACTTTGCCAAAGAGAATCATATTGATTTCTGGGAGGGCAAAGGCGTATGTCATCAGGTGATGATGGAGAATTATGTCCGTCCCGGCGAGCTGATCTTCGGCGCAGACAGCCATACCTGCTCTTACGGAGCCCTGGGTGCTTTCGGTACGGGCGTGGGTTGCACGGATTTCCTCTACGGCATGGTGACTGGTACCTCCTGGGTGCTGGTTCCGGAGACCGTAAAATTCAACCTCATCGGTAAACTGCCGGAGGGTGTCTATGCCAGAGACCTGATCCTGACTATCATCGGTGAGATCGGAGCCAACGGCTGCAACTATCAGGTTATGGAGTTCACCGGAGAAGGTGCCAAGACCTTAAGCATCAGCGACCGGATGGTGCTCTGCAATATGGCTGTGGAGGCGGGAGCCAAGACCGGTATCTTTGAGGCCGATGAAAAGGCTCTGGAGTATTTAAAAGAGCACGGAAGAGAGCCGAAGGCCATTTATAAGAGCGATCCCGACGCCGTTTACGCAGGAGAGTACACCTTCGACCTCTCCAAGATCCGTCCCGTAGCAGCAAAACCGGATTTCGTGGACAATGTGGTTCCCGCTGAGGAAGTGGCAGGCATCCCCATTGACGAGGCCTTCTTAGGCTCCTGCAACAACGGCCGGATCGAGGATCTCCGTGTTGGCGCTGAGATCATCAGGGGTAAAAAAGTGGCTGACAAGGTGCGTTTCCTCGTGGTTCCCGCCAGTCTTACGGTTTACCGTCAGGCATTAAAAGAGGGACTGATCGATATCTTCATGGAGGCCGGAGCCATCGTCATGAACCCCAACTGCAGCGTCTGCTGGGGAAGCTGTCAGGGTGTCATCGGTGAAAATGAAGTGCTGATCAGCACCGGAACCAGAAACTTCAAGGGACGTGCGGGCCATCCGAGCTCCAAGGTTTACTTAGGCTCCGCCGCAACAGTGACCGCTTCCGCCATCGCCGGAAAGATCGCCCTGGCAAGTGAGATCTGAGGAAGGAGAACATAACTATGGAGACATCATTTACAGGACGGGTCTGGGTCCTGGGGGACGATATCGATACGGATATCATCATCCCCACAGAGTACCTGGCACTCAAGACCATTGACGATATGAAACAGTACGGCTTCAGCCCCCTTCGGCCGGAGCTGGCCGCCCAGATCCGGAAAGGCGATATCATCGTTGCCGGTAAGAACTTCGGCTGCGGTTCCTCCAGAGAGCAGGCGCCGGAGATCATCAAAGCACTGGGAATCCAGTGTGTCATCGCCAAATCCTTCGCGCGGATCTTTTTCCGCAATTCCATCAACAACGGCCTTCTGCTCATCGAGCAGCCGGAGCTTCACGAGCATGTGAAGGAGGGCGACGAAGTCACCGTTGTCATGAATCAGTATGTGGATCATCAGGGAAAACAGTACCCCATCGCTTCCCTGCCGGAGAATCTCATGGATATCCTGAGAGCCGGCGGACTGGTGAAAGCCATGCGGAAGCTGAATGGTCTGGACTGACCGGGAAGGAGAAAAATTATGGGCGAGACAGTGATTGAAAAGATCATTCATCATAATACAGGCAAAAAGGTAAAGCCGGGCGATATCGCCACCGTTTCTGTGGACCGGGTCATGATTCATGACATCTTTATCCCTTTTGTCGCTGAAAAATTTGAGGAGATGGGCTTTCAGAAGCTCTGGGACCCGGACAAGGTGGTGCTGATCTACGACCACCTCGTACCGGCCAGCCAGCTGGATGACACGAGACATTTCCATACGGGTGATGCCTTTGCTGAAAAATATGGCATGATCCATGTACACAGAAGCGACGGTATCTGCCATCAGCTGATGACCGAGGCCGGTTATGTAAAACCCGGCGACGTGGTCTTCGGTACGGACAGCCATACCACGACCTACGGCTGCGTGGGCGCTTTTTCTTCCGGTATCGGTTATACCGAGATGGCAAGTATTCTGGGAACCGGAAGCATGTGGATCCGTGTGCCGGAAACGATCAAAGTCGTCATCAATGGAAAATTGCCGGAAAATGTCATGTCCAAGGATGTGATCTTACGGCTCCTGGGTGATCTGGGAGCAGACGGGGCCACTTACCGGGCACTGGAGTTTACCGGAAGCACTGTGGAGGAGATGTCCGTTTCCAGCCGTATGACTATGGCAAACATGGCTGTGGAAGCAGGAGCCAAATGTGCGCTTTTCACACCGGATGAGAAGACGGCAGAATATTGTAATGTGACGCTGAATGATTATCAGAAGAGTCTGGTGGGAGATGAGGACGCTTCCTACTGCAAAACCGTCGTTTACAAGGCAGAGGACTTTGTACCTGTGATGGCGTGTCCTTCGCAGGTGGACAAGATCCGCAACGTCAGCGAGCTTTCCGGCATCCCCATCGACCAGGTGTTTATCGGTTCCTGTACCAATGGCCGTCTGGAGGATCTTCAGGCAGCTGCCGAGGTCCTGAAGGGCAGGAAGGTTGCAGACTATGTAAAGCTTATTGTGACTCCGGCCAGCCGGAAGATCTACAGACAGGCGATAGAACTTGGTATTATGGATGTCCTGGCGGAAGCCGGAGCAATCATCACCCATCCGGGCTGCGGACTCTGCTGTGGCAGAACCGGCGGCATTCTCACAGACGGGGAGCGCGTGGTGGCAACCAATAACCGGAACTTCCTTGGCCGTATGGGAACCTCCAAAGTGGAGATTTATCTTGCATCTCCGAAAACCGCAGCTGCCTGTGCAGTGGCGGGAAAAATTGTATAACGAATTAAATAAAAAGGATCAGCCCGGTTTGTATGCCGGGCTGATTTTGTATTCTGGAGGAGAAAGATGCAGCGTTTTTGCGCTTGACAAGTATTTACTACAGATGTAGAATATACGCGTCAACTACAAATGTAGAAGAAAAGGAGCGCAAAAGATCATGAGAAGACGTAGACAACAGGAAGAGAGAAGAATGAAGATGATTATGACGGCAGCGGCGGTGATTTGTGTTCTGCTGCTGGTTGTGGGCGTGGGGATTCTTTTGAGAAGAAGGATGCCGGAGGTTGTGCATATGACAGAAGACACCGGGAAGACGGCGGTGGTGGTGAAAAAGAAGGAGAAAGAAAAGACTTCTGAAAAGCAAACGGAAAATCAGACGGAGGATCAGAAAAAAGAACAGTCAGGAACGAAGACAGAGAGTCAGAGTACTGCTCAGAAGAAAGAAGGAACGGAAACGCAGATAAATCCAGAGAACATTCAAAACCAGAATACTCCGGCGAAGAAGGTTCAGGAACAAAATGCTTCGACTGCGGGTAATCAAAATTCAGGAACCGTTCAGGTACAGCAGCCGGAAAATAACTCATCTGCGAGTGCGGAGGCGGAAACCACTGCAGCTTCCAATAGTTCACCCGAATATACCTCCGCGGAGAATCTGGGGCTTACGCTGACGGATGAGAGCGTTACGCTCTATTCGGCAGATGGAAGTGCAGCCACCTATATCTACAAGGCCACTAATGGAAACTGGTACGATGGCAGCGGCAGAAATTATGTCTACAATGGAAACGGAACCTGGAGCGGGGCGGATGGAAGCTCCTGGAGCGAGACGGCGCCTGCTCCGGCAGCGGACAAAAGCGGCGCTTCCGTGACGGTCACAGATGAGGATGGCCTGAACAGTCAGACGCTTTATCAGGATTCCAGCAGCGGCAGCTGGGTCAATGAGGCGGGCGGCATCTATACCGACAATGGTGACGGAAGTTTTACCGGGCCGGATGGAAATTTGTGGTATTCATAAATAAAGGTATTTTTCATGGGGCCGGTTTTCTTTACAGGAAAAACGAATGGGTGTAAGATAGAGCATAAAAGAAAAATTGTTTCGGAGATTTTCAAGGGGAGAATGCTCTGTCAGCGAAAGTTCAGAAACAAAAAAGGGAGTTTATTATATGAAAAAAACAATCAGCCGTCTGCCGGATTCGGAGCTGGATATCATGCTGGTGCTCTGGAACCATGAGCCGCCCATGGGCCGCTTGGAGATCGAGCGGGTGGTAAATGAGAAAAAGAAACTGGCCCCCACGACGATCCTTTCCCTGCTCACGAGACTGGAAAAAAAGGGCTTTGTCTCTGCGAAAAAAGAAGGAAAGATGAACCTCTATACGCCGCTGGTGACACAGGAGGAATACCAGCAGCAGGAGAGCAGAAGCGTATTGGAGAAGCTTTACGGCAATTCTCTGAAGCGCTTTGTAAATGCCCTTTACCAGGGGGAAAAGATGAAAAAAGAAGATATTCAGGAATTAAGTGATTTCTTAAAAGAGATGGAGGAAGACCAGGAGGAGTAAAGATGCCTGAATTTGTACTTCATATTTTAAAAATGAATCTCATTGCGGCGGTAATCCTGCTTCTGACGGAGCTTTTTTCCAGACTTAGCAGAGGGAGATATGCTTCCGGCTGGAAATACTGGGTCTGGTTTGCTGTGGCTGTTTTTCTGCTGGTGCCAGTGAAGCTTCCTTCCGGGAGGCTCCCGCAGCTGACCGTGAATTTTGTAGTGGAACAACCGGTGAAAACAGCGGACTCAAATCTTTTAGCAGCACAGAAAGAGGCAGAAGTCTCGCAACAGACCTCAGCTCAGACCGTGCAGCAGACCTTCCACAGCCATGAAATCCAGTTAAAGGAAACTCCTTTCGGCTTCACCTTTGACCAGCTGCTGCGTCTTTTTGGCGAGATCTGGCTTGCCGGGGCTCTGTTTCTCGGGCTTGTGGGCCTGGCCCGCTATTATCTGGCGCTCCACAGGCTTTATCGCTGGAGCCTGCCGGTGGACGATGAGGATATCCTGAAAGACTACCAGCGGCTCAGCAGGGAAGCAGAACTCAAGAAACCTCCGAAGCTTCTGAAAAATGACAGGCTTACCACGCCGGTGCTGGCAGGCCTTTTTCATCCGGCAGTTTACCTTACGAATGAACGGTACGAAAAACAGGAGCTTTGCTTTATTCTGAGCCACGAGCTGACTCATTACCAGCGAAGGGATCTCTGGTATAAGCTTCTTATGCAGGCAGTTGTTTCCAGCTACTGGTTCAATCCTTTTCTGTATAAAATGAGAAGGGATGCGGAGCGAACCGTGGAAAATCTCTGTGATGCCCGGGTGTTAGGAGGGCTTTCCAGTCAGGAGCAGCTGAGCTACAGCCGCCTGCTTTTAAAGACAGCCGCAAAGCAGAGCCGGGTTCCCTATCTGGCGGCGGGACTCAATGATGGCATTCTGGTATTTAAAGAGCGGATACGTTGTATGAGAAATCTTTCTGCAATGAAAAGGTGTCGCTTTCCGGCGGTTCTTCTCTGTGCAGTGATGCTTCTCGCCCAGCTTCTGATCGGGAGCAGCGTGGCGGCGGAAAACAATCTCCAACAGAACCTTACTCAGGCGGAGACGGAAACCCGACAGGAAAGCCCGGGGATGGAAACTGCTGAAACGAGCGAAAACCGTCCACTCACATCAACTTTGACTGCAAATACCTCCGAGCCACTCACCCTCTACCGCACCGAAGGCAACGGTGCCAACTACATCTATGAAAGCGGCGACGGCACCTGGAAGGACGGCAGCGGAAGAACCTATACCTATCACGGAAACGGCCAGTGGGTCAGCGACCGGGATAGAAGTTCCTGGACGGAGGAAGGACCTCCGAACCCCGCAGATCAGGCCGTAGCATCTGTGACGGTTTATGATTCGGGCCAGCTGAACCGGCAGGTCCTTTATCAGGGGCCGGATGGCAGCTGGCAAAACCAGGCCGGAGGCCTTTACACTGCCAACGAAGACGGCAGCTTCACCGGTCCGGATGGCACTCTCTGGACCCCATAAAAAAAGTCCCGGCGGATCAGTAAATGATCCGGACCGGGGCTTCTTTTTATTCTTCTGTTTTCTTTTCTTCGATATCCAGTTTGATGTGAACATCTTTGAGCTGTTTGGGATCTACCTCGGAAGGAGCGCCCATCATGACATCCTGTGCGGTCTTGTTCATCGGGAACGGGATGATCTCACGGATGCTGTCCTCGCCGGCCAGAAGCATGACCATACGGTCTACGCCCGGGGCGATACCTGCATGAGGCGGAGCTCCGTAGCAGAATGCGTTGTACATAGCCGGGAATTTGGCTTTCACGTCGTCCTCGCCCAGACCAACGATCTGGAAGGCTTTTACCATGATCTCGGGATCGTGGTTACGAACGGCACCGGAGGAGAGCTCTACACCGTTGCAGACCAGATCGTACTGGTAAGCGTTGATGGAGAGGGGATCCTGATTGTTCAGTGCATCCATACCGCCCTGGGGCATGGAGAACGGGTTGTGGCAGAACTCCAGCTCGCCGGACTCCTCGCCGATTTCGTACATCGGGAAGTCTACGATCCAGCAGAACTCATAGCAGTCGGTCTTCATATGGCCTTCAGCCAGAGCGCCGATGTAGCGGCGGAGAACGCCTGCTGTTTTCTGAGCGGCCTGTTTCTTGCCTGCACATACGCCGACAAAATCGCCGGGTTTCAGGCCCAGTGCTTCTTTGACTGCCTCAGCATGTTCCTGAAGGAACTTGGAGATGCCGCCGGTCAGAGCGCCGTTTTCGTCTACTTTGAACCAGTAAGCTTTGTTTCCGGCCTGAACTTCCACGTCAGCGCAGAGCTTGTCGATGACTTTGCGGGTGCCTTTGAAGCCGTCAGCAACGACTGCTTTTACGACATTTCCCTCGAAGGGACCGAAACCGCAGTCAGCCATGCACTCGGTAGCATCCTGCACGAGAAGGTCGATACGGAGATCCGGTTTGTCGGTTCCGTATTTTTCCATGGCATCTTTGTAGGAGATGCGGCAGAAGGGCGCTTTGGAAGCGGTCTTGTAGGTGCCGAATTTCTCAAATACCGGCGGGAGAACGTCTTCCAGAACGGCGAAGACATCTTCCTGGCTGGCGAAAGCCATCTCCATATCCAGCTGATAGAACTCGCCCGGAGAACGGTCTGCACGCGCATCCTCATCACGGAAGCAGGGGGCGATCTGGAAATAGCGGTCGAAACCGGAGGTCATGAGCAGCTGTTTGAACTGCTGGGGAGCCTGCGGAAGTGCATAAAATTTGCCCGGGTGGTTTCTGGAGGGAACGAGATAGTCTCTCGCACCTTCCGGAGAGGAGCAGGTCAGGATCGGAGTCGTGATCTCCAGGAAACCATGCTCCATCATGCTGCGGCGAAGCTCGGCAACCACGTTGCAGCGCAGAACGATCTTGGATTTCACAGCCGGATTACGAAGATCCAGGTAGCGGTATTTCAGACGGGTATTTTCATCAGCTTCCTTGGAACGGTTGATCTCAAAAGGAAGCTCATTGTAGATACATTTGCCGAGGATCTCGATCTTCTCGGGAACAACCTCGATCTCACCGGTGGGAAGATTTGTATTTTTGCTGGAACGTTCACGGACAGTACCGGTAACGGAGATGGTAGATTCGGTGTTGACACCGGAGATCTGCTCCATCATTTCCTCAGTCTCGATCACGATCTGGGTGGTTCCGTAAAAATCACGAAGGATCAGGAAGCCCAGATTCTTGCTGACTCTTCTTAAGTTTTCATACCAGCCGACCAGAGTGACTATCTTTCCGGCATCAGAAAGGCGCAGCTCGTTGCAGGTATGGGTTCTGGATTGTGTCATGGTGTTTTACCATCCTTTTTTATAACTTTTTCGTAACAGTTCAGAACATCAGCAAAATGAAAAATCAGACTATGCAAACTTGTCTGCGATAGGATGAATTTTTTGTTTTGAACGTCCTGAACAGTTAAACTTTTTCTCGACATTACATTATACTGTATTTTATGGTTCTTTGCAAGGGATTCATGAAGATGCGTCAGGGGCGGGAGGCTCCGCTGCCTTCCTTCATGTGTACATCCAGCTGAGGATAGGGGATCTCGATCCCTTTCGCATCGAAGGTGAGCTTGATATCCTCCAGAAGCTTCCAGCGAGTGGGCCAGTAGTTTTCTGTTTTTACCTGAGCCCGAAGACCCAGGATCACGGCACTGTCAGCGAGGTCATCCACAAAGACCACATGCTCCTCCTGTGTGAGGATCCGCGGCTCCTTGCAGAGAAGCTGCTCCAGAATGGCTTTCGCTTTCTTAAGATCTGCAGAATAGGAGATCCCTACCTTCAGTTCCAGAAGCCGGATGTCATTGGAGGTCACATTGGTAAGACTGTTGTTGGCCAGAAGACCGTTTGGAAGAATGATGACTTTCTTGTCAATGGTGGAAAGCCGGGTGTAGAAGATATGGATTTCTTCTACAGTTCCTTCATTTCCTTTATTGTCTTCCCGGATGTAGTCACCGACAACGAAGGGTTTTAAAAGCAGGATCTGGATGCCGCCGGCCAGATTTGACAGACTCTCCTGAAGAGCCAGGCTGACCGCTACGCCGGCAGAGGCAATGACTGCAGCGATGGAAGTGGAGGGAACGCCCAGGTTCTGAATGATGATAAACAGGAGCAGGGTGTAGAGGAGAAATTTCAGCAGAGAATCGATAAATTGCTCTACGCCTGTATCTGCACTGGAACGTTCAATGGAGCGGCGGACGATACGCCGGATCCAGCGGATCAGAAAACGGCCGACAAAGAAGATCAACAGCGAAAAACCGATCTCCACACCGAAGGAGATCAGATCGGGAACATGTTCATTCCAGAAGGAGATCCAGCGGTTGGTTTTTGTCACTACCTGCTCCGTGACTTCCGAGGTGATTTGCGCCGCGTTCAGATCGGAAGAAGTGAGGAGATTGTAATTCATGGAAGATTCCTTTCATCGGCAGGTCCGGAGACCTGCCTGGAAAAATTCAGCCGACATCTTCTGTGGAAAGATCAGCCGATGTAAGCAGCCAGAAGCTTCAGGGTGTTTTCCACGCCGTCTTTATGGCTTCTCTCATAGCCGTGGGAAGCGTAGACGCCGGGGCCGATGAGGCCGTGGCGGAGATCATAGCCGGCTCTTAAAGCGGCGTCCGCGTCAGATCCGTAGAAGGGATAAACGTCGGCTGCGAAACCGATGCCGTTTTCCTTTGCAGCCCTGATGAGGCCGGTAACGGTCTGATAGCTGTAGGGGCCTGCGCTGTCTTTCACACAGATGGAAACCTCGCGCTCGGTGCAGGCCAGGCCGTTTCCGACGCAGCCCATATCCACGGAAAGGAACTCCACGGTGCCTTCAGGAACGGAACCGCAGCCGCCGTGACCGACTTCCTCAAAAACCGTGATGTGCTGGTAAATTTTTCTCGGGAGAGTGATGTGCTCGTCCTTCAGATATTTGGCGTAGCCCAGAAGAATGGCAGTGCTCAGTTTGTCATCCAGGAAACGGCTCTTGATGTAGCCGGAGGAAGTGATCGTGGTTCTCGGATCGAAGCAGACGAAATTTCCGGTCATGATGCCCAGTTTTTCCACATCTTCTTTGGAAGAAACAGGCTCGTCGATGACTACCTCCACGGTGTCCCAAGAACGGGCGGTGTCGCTGTATTTTCCGTTTACATGAATGGAAGCGTCGATGAGCTGCAGGGTACCGTCGTAGCAGGCACCGTCATAGGTGCGGATGCGGACGTTTTCTGTCTCGGCGTTGTTGGCATTCATGCCGCCGATGTTGGTGATGCGGAGTCTTCCATCGCCTTTTACCTCGGCAACCATGCCGCCTAGGGTGTCCACATGGGCTGCCAGAAGAATGGCCTCGCCCTCGCCGCCAAGATCAGCCAGGACGCCGCCCTTCCCGGTGAGCCTGGCCTTGTAGCCCAGACGCTTGTATTCCTCTAAAAGATAAGCGGTCACTTCGGCGGTGTAGCCTGACGGACTGTCGATGGCGAGCAGATTCTTGGCCTGCTCCAGAATGTAATCTACATAGTTGTTCATTTTCAAAAATCCTCCTTTAATGCGTCAAAAGTCAGCTGTTCCGCGCCTGTGGCGCTCCCACAGCTGCCGACCGCATTCGTAATCTGGGCTATTGCCCTACTTACTCATACGGTCTAGCCCGTCCGATATCCATGAATTCGCTCATGCAAGCATGGTTCATTCTCATGGCTGCCGTCCGGGACTTTTATAGTAAAATGTAGCATATTTGCACCTTTCCCGCAAGGGAAGTTCACAGAAAATTCAGAAAAAAGTGAGGGAGAGCGATTGACTTTTTTCTATTAGAATAGTATCTTGTAAAGATGTATTAGTAGATAAGCTAATGAGAGAAAGGAGGAGAGACATGTTCGGATATGTGATGATAAACAAAGGCGATTTGAAGGTCCGGGAGCTGGAGACCTACCAGTCTTTTTACTGCGGTCTCTGTCAGAAGCTGAAGGAGCGCTACGGCCTGTCCGGCCAGCTGACCTTAAGCTACGATCTGACCTTTGTGGTGATGCTGCTCACAGGCCTTTACGAGCCGAAGGTGAAAAAAGGAACCACCCACTGCGTCATCCATCCTTTGAAGAAACAGCCGATCCAGGTGGATGTCTTCTCAGATTATGCGGCGGACATGAGCATTCTTCTCAACTATTATAAATGCATGGATGACTGGGCTGACGAGCAGAAGATCGACCGGCGGCTTTTTGCAGAGCTGCTGAAACGGAAATTCGGAGGTCTGGAGGCTTCCTATTCCGAAAAAGCGGAGAAGGTGAAAGAGCTTCTGGACAAGCTTTCTGCGGGAGAGGCGGAAAATTCGTCGGACCTCGATTATATGGCAGGGATTTTCGGCGAGATCATGGCGGAAATCCTGGCCTGGCGAGAGGATGAATGGAAAGAAAACCTTCGGAGGATGGGCTTTTTCCTGGGAAAATTTATCTATCTCTGTGATGCCTACGAGGATTTGGAGGAAGATCTGACGGAAGGCCGTTACAATCCCCTGACAAAGCTCAGTGAGGGAAAGGATTTTGAGGAAAACTGCCGCGGAATCCTGACCATGATGGCGGCGGAATGTTCCAGAGAGTTTGAGAAGCTCCCAATCATCGAATACACCGGCATCCTCAGAAACATCCTGTATTCCGGCATCTGGGTCCGGTACGAGAAAGCCAGAAAGAAACGGACGGAAGAGAAGTCCGATACCAATAAGAAGAAAATGATCCGGAAGCGGAGGAGTTTATGAGAGATCCATATCAGGTGCTGGGTGTGTCGAGAGACGCAACAGAGGAAGAAATCAAGAAAGCATATAAAAAACTGAGCCGGAAATACCATCCGGATGCCAATATCAACAACCCAAACAAAGACCAGGCGGAGGAAAAATTCAAGGAGATCCAGCAGGCCTACCAGCAGATCATGAAGGAGCGGACCGAAGGCTATTCCGGCAGTTCCTCTTACGGACCGGGAAGCAGCAGAGGCGGCTACTACGGCGGTTTCGACGACTTCTTCGGGGGCGGTTACAGCAGAGCTCAGGAGAGCCAGAGTGAAGAGGACGTCCACCTTCAGGCGGCGGCCAATTACCTTCGGAACGGCTACTATCAGCAGGCATACAATGTGCTGAACGGCATGAAAGACCGGACGGCCCGATGGTATTATTACAGCGCCCAGGCCAATTCCGGACTGGGAAACAATGTGGCGGCCATGGAGGCGGCGAGGCAGGCCGTCAATCTGGAGCCCAACAACGTGGAGTACAGGAATTTCCTGAATATGCTTCAGAACGGGGGCAGCTGGTACCAGACGAGACAGTCCTCTTACGGAAATCCTCTCGACGGCGGCGATATGTGTACGAAGCTCTGCTGCGCGAACCTCATGCTGAACGCCCTCTGCGGAGGCGGCTTCTGCTGCTGCTAAAATGTTCAGAGCCACCTCCAAAATGCTACGCATTTCGTCGGTTTGGCGTATTTAACAAAAATATTGATTTTTGGACTGCCAGGGTTTATGATGGCAGTCGGGAATGGTGTTCAGGCAGAAAGCCTGGCATCTCCGTATAAAAACTACAAGGAGTGAAGGAAATGAAGACAAGAATTGGTATTGCAGGTTATGGTAATCTCGGCCGCGGCGTAGAATTTGCCGTTGCTCAGAATCCGGATACAGAGCTTGTGGCTGTATTTACCAGAAGAAACCCGGAAACCGTGAAGATTCAGACAGAGGGCGTAAAGGTTTATCCGATCGCCGAGGCGGCTTCTCACAAAGATGAGATCGATGTGCTGATTCTCTGCGGCGGAAGCGCAACTGATCTTCCGGTACAGACACCGGAGCTGGCAAAGAACTTCAACGTTATCGACAGCTTTGATACCCACGCAAGAATCCCGGAGCATTTTGCCGATGTGGACAAGGCCTGCAAAGAAGGACACACTGTGGGAATCATTTCCGTGGGTTGGGATCCGGGACTGTTTTCCCTGAACCGTATCTACGCAGAGTCCATTCTTCCGAACGGTAAGACCTATACCTTCTGGGGCAAGGGCGTCAGCCAGGGCCATTCCGATGCGATCCGCCGGGTAGCCGGAGTAAAACGCGGCATCCAGTACACGATTCCGGTACCGGAAGCAGTGGAAGAGGTTCGTGCCTGCAAGAATCCGGAGCTGACCACCAGACAGAAACACACCAGAGAGTGCTTCATTGTGGCTGAGGAAGGCGCAGATCTTCAGAAAATTGAGGAAGAGATCAAGACCATGCCCAACTATTTCTCCGATTATGATACCACCGTTCATTTCATCAGCGAGGAAGAGTTCGACAGAGACCACACAGCAATGCCTCACGGCGGTTTCGTGATCCGCACCGGAAAGACCGGCAAGGGCGAGAACACCGATCAGCTCATCGAGTATTCCTTAAAGCTTGGTTCCAACCCGGAATTTACCTCCAGCGTTCTGGTGGCTTATGCAAGAGCCGCTCATCGCATGGCTTCCGAGGGACAGACCGGCTGCAAGACCGTTTTCGATGTGGCTCCGTCTTACCTTTCCCCGTTAAGCGGCGAGGAGCTTCGCGCCCATCTCTTATAAGAAGTGCAAAAAAGGACCCTTTTTTAGACAAAAGGGGTTCTTTTTTTTTACCATGGAATCGTGTAAGATAAAGATACCTTAAGAAATTCGGAAAACCTGTGAAACAAGGAGGAACTTTATCATGACAACAAAAGAAAGATATGAATCCGCGAAGGAGCTTTACGCATCCATTGGCGTGAATACGGATAAAGCCATTGAGACCCTGAAAAAGATTCCAATTTCCCTGCATTGCTGGCAAGGCGACGATGTGACCGGTTTTGACCACGATGGTCCTCTGACCGGCGGTATTCAGGCTACCGGAAACTATCCCGGAAAAGCCAGAAATCCCCAGGAACTCATGGACGACATCGACGAAGTCTTAAAGCTCGTTCCCGGCAAACACAAACTGAATCTCCATGCAAGCTACGCCATCTTTGAGCCCGGCGAGTTTGTAGATAGAGACAAACTGGAGCCGAAGCATTTTGCAAAATGGGTAGAGTTCGCAAAAGAAAGAGGCCTGGGCCTTGACTTCAACCCCACCTGCTTCGCTCACCCGAAGGTAAAAGACAACCTGACCCTCTCAAGCCCCGATGAGGAGACCCGCCAGTTCTGGATTCGTCATTGCCAGGCCTGCATCCGCATCTCTGAGTATTTTGCTGATGAGCTGGGTGTTCCCTGCGCTATGAATATCTGGATTCCGGACGGCTACAAGGATATCCCGGCAGACCGTCTGGGACCGAGAGCAAGATTTAAAGATTCTCTGGATCAGATCCTGGCTATTCCTTATGACAAGAGCAAGGTTTATGTATGCCTGGAGTCCAAGGTATTCGGTATCGGCCTTGAGTCATACACCGTAGGTTCCAGCGAGTTTACCATCAACTATGCTGCAAGAAAAGGCATCATCAGCCTGATGGACAACGGTCATTATCATCCGACCGAAGTGGTATCCGATAAGATTTCCTCCATGCTGCTCTTCAACGACAAGATCGCTCTCCATGTGACCCGTCCAGTGCGCTGGGACAGCGACCATGTAGTGCTCTTTGACGACGAGACCCGCGAGATCGCAAAAGAGATCGTGAGAAACGACGCCATCGACCGCGTGCTTCTGGCTTTGGACTTCTTCGATGCCAGCATCAACCGTATCTCTGCCTGGGTAAACGGTATGAGAAATCTGCAGAAAGCCCTTCTGTATGCTCTGCTTACTCCGAATGCCCGTTTGAAAGAGCTTCAGAACGAGAGCAACTTCACCGAGCTTATGACCATGCAGGAAGAGCTGAAGGTTTATCCCTTCGGTGATGTATGGAACTACTTCTGCGAGGCCAACGGTGTTCCCGAGAGAGAAGACTGGTTTAAAGAGGTAAAACGCTACGAGGACGAAGTTCTCTCCAGGAGAAACTAAAATCTGATCGAAAAGCAAAGCCCTGTGTCTGAAAATGGACGCGGGGCTTTTTTAAAATAGGGAAAAAGCTTCCCGCTCTTGCATGCTCCGCTGGATTATGGTAGCCTATGAAAAAAGACAAAAGGACGTAACCAAAGACTATGCGAGAAGAATTACTGGAAAAACTTCGGGCCATTACGCCAGAGGAGGAGAAAATCCTGGCTGGGGAAGAGGGCGTGGACAGGACTCTTTATACATCAGGAAAAGATTTCACGGTGGACAGCAGGAAGATGCTGGAGCGGGGAGAACTCATCAATGTGAGAACCCACACCCGCTTTGTCCATTTTCCAGAGCACAGGCACAATTATGTGGAGGTGCTCTACACCTGCGAGGGGACAATTACCAACATCATCGGGGGAAAAGAGGTGGCCGTGAAAAAAGGCGAGCTTCTCTTTCTCAACCAGTTCACGCGCCACGAGATCCTTCCGGCGGGGAGAGACGATATCGCGATCAATTTTATCATTCTGCCGGAATTTTTTGATGTGGCCTATGAGATGATCGGAAACAACAGCGTGCTGACGGATTTTCTCGTGAATCTTTTGAGGAAGGACGAGGAGAAGGGAGAATTTCTCCATTTCAGGGTCTCGGAGGTGCTGCAGATTCAGAATCTCCTGGAAAATATGATCGATTCCGTGGTTTCCGGGAAAAAAGACCAGAACCGGATCAACCAGATCACGATGGGACTTCTGTTTCTCTATCTCAGTGAGTCCGTCCAGCTGGCCAAAATGCGGAGGCAGGACCGGTACGAGGATGTGCTGGTGATGACCGTGCTGGAATATATTGAGCAGAACTACCGGACCGCCTCCCTCTCGGAACTCTGCGACCGCTTACGGCTGCCCATACACACCTTAAGCCGGATGATCAAAAGGGGCACCGGGGCCAATTTTACAGAGCTTCTCCAGAGAAAAAGGCTCAGCAAAGCGGTTCAGCTTCTCTGTGACACCTCCCTTTCCGTGAACGATATCATCGCGGCGGTGGGCTATGAGAACAACAGCTATTTTCACCGTGTTTTCCGGGAGCGCTACCAGCTGACCCCCAAGGAATTCCGGAAAAAGAACAGTGCCGGAGGCCAGGTACGCCTGTAAATACGGGCTTTCCGGGAAATCCGTTAAAAAAGTATAAATTTCCGAATAATTATTGACTAATGGTCATTTCTGTAGTAGAGTAGCAACTGTGCAAAATGACTGATGGTCATTAACTACGAGGAGGAATAGAAATATGTTGGTGAAAATGGGCAAATGGATAGCCAAACATAAGGTACTGATCTGCATCCTGGGTTTTCTGCTTATTATTCCCTCAGTGCTTGGAATTATAAAGACCAGGATCAATTACGATCTGCTGAGTTATCTGCCGGACACCCTGGAAACCGTAAGCGGCCAGGATATTCTGGTGGACGAATTTGGAATGGGCGCCTTCTCCATGGTCGTCGTGGAAGATATGGAGATGAAAGACGTACAGAAGCTGGAAGAACAGTTCAGCGAGGTGGAACATGTAAAAGATGTCCTCTGGTATGACGACGTGGCGGACATCACCCTTCCGGTGGAGATGATCCCGGAAAACTTACGAACGAGCTTCTTCAACGGAGATGCCACGATGATGCTGGTGCTTTTTGACAATACCACATCTTCCGACGATGCCATGGAGGCACTGACCGAGATGCGTAAGATGGTCGATAAACAGTGCTTCATCAGTGGTATGACAGGAATCGTTACCGATATCAAGAACCTGTGTATGCAGGAGCTGCCGATCTATGTAGCCATCGCAGCTGTTCTGGCACTTATCGTTCTGGAGATCACCGGAACCTCCATTGTGGTTCCCTTCATCTTCCTTCTCTGTATCGGAATTTCCATCCTTTATAATATGGGAAGCAACGTCTTTCTGGGAGAGATTTCCTACATCACGGAGGCTCTGGTAGCCGTCCTTCAGCTGGGCGTTACCATGGACTATTCGATCTTCCTTCTGGACAGCTACGAGGAGAACAAAAAGCGGTTCCCGGATGACAATAACCGGGCCATGGGTCACGCGATTGCAAACACCTTCAAGTCCATCACAGGAAGTTCTATCACGACGGTGGCCGGTTTCGCAGCTCTCTGTATGATGACCTTCGCCCTTGGTAAAAACCTCGGTATCGTTATGTCAAAGGGCGTTATCATCGGTGTGCTCTGCTGTGTTACCCTGCTTCCGGCCATGATCCTGATCTTTGACAAGCCGATCGAGAAGACCAGACACAAATCTCTCTTTAAGACAGAGAAGGTGGATAAGGTATCTGCCTTTATCACAAAGCATTACAAGATCTGGCTGGCAATTTTCTGTGTTATGCTGCTGCCGGCTATCTATGGAAACAATCATACCGGTATTTACTACAACATCGCGAAGTCTCTTCCGGCGGATCTGGATTCCAACATCGCCAATGAGAAGCTGAGCGAGGACTTCGATATGAGCGTCATGCACATCATCATGATGGATAAAAACATGGATGGTACAGAAAAAGCCAAGATGCTTGATGAAGTGAAGAATGTAGACGGTGTGAAATGGACCATCGGTATTAACACCCTTCTGGGCGCTTCCGTTCCGGATTCCATGATCCCGGATAACTTAAAGAGCATGCTCCAGGGCGATCAGTACGAGCTGGCCTTCGTAAGTTCCAAGTACGAGTCAGCGACGGACGAGGTAAATGCCCAGATCGCCCAGATCAGTGACATTGTAAAGAAATATGACAGCAACGGAATGGTTATCGGTGAGGCTCCGCTGATGAAAGACCTGCAGGATGTAACGGATATCGACCTTCAGAATGTAAACATCGCTTCCATCGCAGCGATCTTTGTTATCATCCTGATCATCTTCAAATCCATCTCCCTGCCGGTGATCCTGGTAGCCGTTATCGAGTTCGCCATCGTTGTGAATATGGCCATTCCCTTCTATCAGGGTATCAGCCTTCCCTTCGTGGCCAGTATCGTTGTCGGTACCATTCAGCTGGGAGCAACCGTAGACTACGCAATTCTGATGACCAGCCGTTATCAGAAAGAGCGTCAGAGAGGAAAAGATAAGAAAGAAGCCGTTGCCATCGCGCATAAGACCAGCATGCTGTCCATCGTGACCAGCGGCTGCAGCTTCTTCGCCTGCACTTTCGGTATCTCCGTTTATTCACAGGTAGATATGATCGGTTCCATCTGTACCCTGCTTTCCAGAGGAGCCCTCATCAGTATGATCGTCGTAATCTTTGTCCTGCCGGCCATGTTCATGCTCTTCGACAAGCTGATTGTCAAAACCTCCATCGGTTTCCTGGGCAAGAAAAAGAAAGCAGCCAACTAAAAACTGAGAAAAAGTACCGCGGAGAAAAGCTTCGCGGTATTTTTTTGACCTTAAACATTGCTTTTTTTTCCATAAAGGGTTTATAATAGGCACGTTAAGGCGGTTCCCAAATCTCACAGGCGGAAGTGGAAATGGTCTTCGCTGAAAAAGAACAGACAGAAAGGAACGAAAGACATGACAAGAGATGAATTTAAAGCCCTGACAGATAAGGGAGTGGTACTTCTGGATGGAGCGACAGGTTCCAATATGACCAAAGCGGGGATGCCCAAAGGAACCAGTACGGAGCTCTGGATCCTGGATCACCCGGAACCTCTCCAGGAGCTCCAGCGCGCCTATGTGGAGGCGGGAAGCCAGATCGTGTATGCGCCGACCTTTTGCTGCAACCCTTACAGCATGAAGAATTTCGGCAGGGAAAAAGATGTCTATGAGCTCAACGGCCGTCTCGTGGCCTTAAGCAAAGCGGCTGTGGGTGGAAAAGCCTATGTGGCGGGAGATATGACCACCACCGGAAAAATGATGGAGCCGAGAGGCGAGATGACTTTTGAAGAACTCTATGAGATCTACAGCGAGCAGGCCAAAGCCCTGGTGGAAGCAGGCGTGGATCTTTTCACCGTGGAGACCATGCTGGGTGTGGACGAGACCAGCGTGGCTCTGGATGCGATCCAGGCTGTCTGCGATCTTCCGATCATCTGCACGCTCTCCGTGGAAGCTGACGGCAGCGCCTATTATAATGGAAACGCTGTGGAGGCTGTGGAGACCCTTCAGGGTATGGGAGCTTCCGCTGTGGGTGTGAACTGTTCGGTGGGACCGGATCAGCTGACGGCTGTCATCGCTTCCATGAAGCAGGTGGCAGAGGTGCCTGTTGTGGCAAAACCCAACGCAGGCATGCCCTTTATCACGGAAACCGGAGAGGCTGTCTATGACATGGACGCGGAGCGTTTTGCCCGCTGTATCGGTGATCTGATCAAGGCGGGAGCCGGCATTGTGGGCGGCTGCTGCGGCACGACTCCGGAATACATCCGGGCCGTACATAAAATACTGGGAAGATAAAAGGAGATTGAAAATGAAAATCGAAAGCACAAAAGGAGTCCTGTCCCTGGACGAGGCCACCTTATGTTTTAATGTAGAGGCGGAGGGAGAGAGCTGGAGCTGGGAAAAAGACTACCGGCCCTGTTTTCTCGCAGGAGAGGAAAAAGTGTTCTTTTCCGATGCGGCTTCGATCCGTCATGAGGCGGTAAAGAACGGCATTGGCAAGGGCATCCGGAGCAGCTATTCCGGTTTTACCATTGCAGGCGAGAAAAAAGAGCTGGCCTTTGAGACCTACGCCTGGATCGAGGAATGTACCGGAGATGTTTTCTTCGAGTGGGTGCCGATCAAAGAGAGCGGCGAGATCACAAAGCTTTTCTGGCCGGGCCCCATGGCTTTCGAGGAGAAGAGAGAGGACTGGTATACGCTGGTCAACGAACGCCAGGGCTATCTGATTCCCAATACCTGGGAAGTTCCGAGCCGCCCGCTGCATTTCAAGGGACAGTTCTGCACTGCAGGCGGTTACATGTCCTGGTTTTCCCAGATTCGGGAGGGAAAAGGCTACATCGCCATCGCCCTCACGCCTTGGAATGGTTTCACTGAGCTGGAGCATCCGGCAGGAGGTCCCTACACCCATGTTTCTGTGAGCTGGGAGCCCAGCCTTGGAAAGATGGATTACCGCCGGATCATGAGATACAGCTTCCGGAAGGACTGCGACTATAATACCATGTGCAAGATCTACCGGAACTACATGTTTGAGAACGATCTGGCTGCTACCTTAAAGGAGAAGGCTGCCCGGATTCCTTCCGTGGATCGTCTCGTGGGCGCTTCCTTCGTCCATAAGGGCATCAAGACCAGCGTGAACCCGAAATCCGAGTTTTTCGATCCCGCAGCCCCGGAGAAAAACAACTCCCTCACACCTTTTGCCGTACGGGAAAAGGAGATGGAGGAGTTCCACGAGTTCGGAGTGGAGAAACTCTATTTCCATCTGGACGGCTGGGCAGAGCCGGGCTATGACAACAAGCATCCGGATTATCTGCCGGCCTGCGAGGAAGCCGGCGGCTGGGAGAAGATGAAATCTCTCTCCGATACCATGCAGCGTCTGGGCTACCTTTTCGGCATCCATGACCAGTACCGGGATTACTATAAGGACGCACCTTCCTTTGACGAGGATTACGCTGTCCGTCTCACCGACGGTTCCATTCCGGAGCATGCCCGCTGGGCCGGCGGTCCCCAGTCCTACCTCTGCGCGACCCAGGCTCCTTACTATGTGAGAAGAAACTTCACCGAGATTAAAAATCACGGCATTCATCTGGATGGCGCTTACCTCGATGTCTTTACCTGCAACGAAGGAGACGAGTGCGACAACCCGAGACACCGGATGAGCCGGAAAGAGTGCTATGAGAACCGGAAGAAATGCTTTGATTTACTGATTTCCAGAAACATTCTCCCGAGCTCCGAGGAGGCCTCCGACTGGGCCATGAAGAGCCTGGTATTCTGCCATTATGCGCCCTATTCCTTTATGCTCCAGACACCGGGCACCGAGCAGATCGGCGTGAGCCTGCCACTCTTTAACCTGGTTTATCATGACTGTGTGATCGAGCCCTGGATGATGGAGAAGCTGAACGATACGGACGATTACATGCTCTATGCCCTCTTGAACGGCGGCGCTCCCTATCTTGTGAGAGACGGCGCTTACCCGAACATCGACGGCGCTTTTGACGGCTATATACATCTGACTCCCGAGGAGACTGTGAAACGCTGCAAGATTGTCAGCGGTCTTCATGAGAAGGTGGCAAAAGAAGAGATGGTGAGCCACGAATTTGTAAACGGCGATTACAAGGTGCAGAGAACGACCTTTGCAGACGGCACGAAAGTAACCGTGGATCTTTGCAAAGGCACCTACGAGATCGAAGCGAAATAAAAAGAAAAAAAGACAACCCGGATCTTCGTGCGGATCCGGGTTGTCTTTTTTCAGGCTTGGTTCTGGGTGATAAAGTTCTTGATAGCGGTAAAACTTTCCGTGCTCATAGTGTGTTCCATGCGGCAGGCATCTTCCACGGCGATTTTTTCATCTACGCCCAGGCTGATGAGCCACTGGGAAAGGACGGTATGACGTTCATACATGGTCTGAGCGATCTCCATTCCCTTTTCTGTCAGGGTGATATAACCGTCATCCATATGAATGTAACCATTTTCCCGAAGATTTTTCATAGCTACGCTGACGCTGGGCTTTGAGAAATCCAGGTAGTTGACGATGTCGATGGAACGCACATGGCCTTTCTGTTTTTGCAGGATCAGAACGGACTCCAGATAGTTTTCAGCAGATTCTTGAATTTTCAATCTTTCACACTCTCCTATTCAAAGGAAGCATAGAGCAGGAAACAGTCCCCCCTTACTTCTTTTTATTAGAATACCATGAAATGCCATAAAAAACAAATGAAAAAGTGAGAAATTTTGTTCAGTGAGGAGAAGGTTCGCAGCAGATGAGAAAACTTATCAGGAAAAAGAAAAACGCACTCTGCCTTGCCAAAAGAAGCAGGGTGATTTATACTATTCTAAAAATGCGTAAGAGGATAAAGAAATGAATAATACAGAACACGAAAAACTTCATGCCCTGGGCCTGGCTCACAGTCATGAAGAAGGAGACCATGACCACGATCACGGGCACGGTCATTGCCATGGCCCCGGCGGCCATCATCACGTTCATTCGGACGCGGAGAAAAAGGCGGTCCTGAACCGGCTTTCCCGGGCCATCGGGCATCTCCAGTCCATCAAGACCATGGTGGAGAACGACCGGGACTGCAGTGAGGTGCTGATCCAGCTCGCGGCGGTGAAATCCGCGGTGAATAATACGGGTAAACTAGTCTTGAAGGAACACATTGCCCACTGTATCGTGGAAGCCATTGAAAATGGGGATGAAGAAAGCCTGCGGCAGCTGAATAAGGCCATCGATTCCTTTGTAAAATAGGAGGCGGCTTATATGAAGCTCAGTCTTTTTGAACTTTTGTACGGTCTTTCGGAGGCTCTGGACCATGTGGAGAGTGAATGGCATCCGCTGCCGAAAGTCCATGCGAAAAAGACCGCCTATTTTGCGGTGCGGATGGGCGAGTGTGCGGGTCTGAAAAAAGAGAAGCTTTACCAGCTGGCTCTGGCAGGGCTTTTTCATGACAGCGGAATTACGCGCTCCCAGGGCGGTCTCTGCCGGGAAAAAGAGGGGACGAAGGAAGAACTGAAGTTCCGGCTTCTGGCGGGAGAAGAGAATTTTATGCAGCTTCCGATTCGAAATCCGAAGCCCCATCTGGTCCTTTTTCACAGGGAAAGAGGGGACGGCAGCGGCGCTTTCGGAAGAAAAGCCGGGGAATATCCGCGGGAAGCAGGCTGGCTTCATCTGGCAGAGCGGGTCAGCCGGCTGGAGGCTGGCTGGGATGAGAAAACGCTAAGAAAAGAAGAGATAGAAAGAAAACTGCAGGAACTGAAAGGCAGAGTGCTGGATCCCGGAGCCGTGGAGCTCTTTTTCCGGGCGGAGCCGAGGCTGGAAGCAGGGGATCTTTTTATCAAGGAATATTTGAGAAAAATCCTTCCGGACGATCACAGGGAGTGGACGGAGGAAGAAGTGGGGAGATTCTCCTTACTCATGGCGCGGATCGTGGACGAGCGCTGCGGTCCTTCCTGCGTCCATTCCAGAGAGATCACCCGGAGGATTCAGCTTCTGGCGGAATATTACCAGTATCCGGAAGTGATCCGGGAGAAGCTGTGCCTTGCCGGAGCGCTTCATGATCTGGGAAAACTGGTGATTCCGCTTGAGGTTTTAAATAAACCCGGAACTCTTTCTGAGCAGGAAGTGAAGGAGATGAGGAACCATGTCCTTTATACCTATTACATACTGAACCGGATTTCCGGTCTTCAGGAAATTACGATGTGGGCTTCCGCGCATCATGAGAAGCTCAACGGAAAAGGCTATCCCTTCCACCTTTCGGGAGAGCAACTTTTCTATCCGGCGCGGATGGTAGCCTGTGTGGATATCTATCAGGCTCTTCGGGAGCCGAGAGCCTATAAGGCGGAAAAATCCCACGAGAGCGCCGTTCAGATCATGAAAGAGATGGCGCAGGCGGGAGAGATTGATCCCATGATCGTGGATGATCTGGAAAAATTATTTCGGAGGTAACTTATGAAAGCATTGGTAATCGCAGAGAAACCTTCTGTGGCCCGGGATATTGCCCGGGTCCTTCACTGTGAAAAGAAACTGGACGGTGGAATGGAAGGACGGGACTACATTGTCACCTGGGCACTGGGCCATCTGGTGACGCTGGCAGACCCGGAAGCCTACGATAAGAAATATGTGAAATGGGAGATGGAGACTCTCCCGATGATGCCGGACAAAATGAAACTGGTGGTGATCCCTCAGACCGGCAAGCAGTTCCGGGCAGTGAAAGCCCTTCTTTTCCGGAAAGACGTCGGAAGCGTGGTCATCGCCACAGATGCAGGACGGGAGGGAGAGCTTGTAGCCCGCTGGATTCTGGAGATCACGGGCTGCCAGAAACCGATCAAGCGGCTCTGGATTTCTTCTGTGACGGATAAGGCCATCCGGGAGGGCTTCGAGCACCTTCGGGATGGCAGAGAGTATGATAACCTTTACCGGGCGGCAGCAGCCCGTGCGGAGGCCGACTGGCTCGTGGGTATCAACGCCACCCGGGCCCTGACCTGCAAATACAACGCCCAGCTTTCCTGCGGCCGTGTCCAGACGCCGACGCTGGCGATGATCGCGAGAAGAGAGCAGGAGATCAAAGAGTTTGTGCCGAAGGAATATTTCGGCCTGACGCTGAAAGCCGCCGGTATCCGCTGGAGCTGGCAGGATAAGAAGAGCGGAAGCTACCGCACCTTTGATAAGGAACGGGCGGAAAAGCTGAAAAAAGAGCTCGAGGGAAAAGCCCTTACCGTGACCTCTGTGGAGAAGGTTTCCAAGAAGCAGAATGCTCCCGGTCTTTACGACCTCACGGAGCTTCAGCGGGATGCGAGCCGCCGTTTCGGCTATTCGGCCAAGGAGACTCTGAACATCATGCAGCGTCTCTATGAGAATCACAAGGTTCTCACCTATCCCCGGACGGATTCCCGCTATATCGGAAAAGATGTGGCGGAGACCTTAAAGGAGCGGTTGAAGGCCTGCGCGGTTGGCCCTTACCGGAAGCTCGCGGGAACTCTGGCCATGAAGCCGATCCACACGAACGCTTCCTTTGTGGATGACAAAAAAGTCAGCGACCACCATGCGATCATCCCGACGGAGCAGTTTGTGGACCTTTCCCATATGACCAACGAGGAGCGGAAGATCTACGATCTCGTGGTACGCCGTTTTCTGGCGGTGCTGATGCCGCCCTTCACCTATGACGAGACCACGATGAAGGCCGAGGCCGGAGAGGGCATTTTCACGGCCCGGGGAAAAATCGTTCAGAGCCAGGGCTGGAAGGAAGCCTACGAGACGGAGGTCTTTTCCGGGGAGGACGAGGATGAGACTGCGGAAGAGCTTCCTAAGGAACAGAAGCTTCCCGAGCTGAAAAAAGGCGAGAAACTGAAAATTGAGAAAACGGAGCTCACCGCCGGAAAGACGAAGCCGCCGGCCCGTTTTAACGAGGCGACCCTTCTCTCTGCGATGGAAAATCCGGTGAAATATATGGAATCCAGGGATAAGACCTACATCAGGACTCTGGGCGAGACCGGGGGCCTTGGTACGGTGGCCACCCGGGCGGACATCATCGACAAACTCTTCAAGAGCTTCCTGATGGAGAAAAAAGGAAAAGATATTTACATTACCTCCAAGGCCCGCCAGCTTCTGGGCCTGGTACCGGAGGATCTCAAAAAGCCCGAGCTTACGGCTTCCTGGGAGCTGAAGCTTGGAAAGATCGCCCGGGGAGAATTAAAGCAGGAAGCCTTTCTTTCCAGCATCCGGGGTTATACCGAGGAGCTGATCTCTGAGATCAAGACCGCCGACGGTGCCTTCCGCCACGAGAACATTACCGGCAAGAAATGCCCGCGCTGCGGCAAATTTCTTCTGGCAGTCAACGGAAAGAACAGTAAGCTTCTGGTCTGCCAGGACAGGGAGTGCGGCTACCGGGAGACCCTTTCCAGGACCACCAACGCCCGCTGCCCGAACTGCCACAAGAAGATGGAGATGATCGTAAAAGGGGAGGAGGAGACCTTTGTCTGCTCCACCTGCGGTTACAAGGAGAAGCTTTCCGCCTTCAAAAAGCGCCGGGAAAAAGAGGGCGCCGGAGTCAACAAACGGGACGTAGCCCGCTATTTGAATCAACAGAAAAAAGAGGCGGAGGAGCCCATAAACAACGCCTTTGCGGCGGCGCTTTCAGGCCTTAAGCTGGATAAATAAAGATTGCTGTTTACGGGGAGTTGTGCTATACTATCCCTGAATCTAAAGAAGCAGAGGTGCTTACATGAAAAGAGTATTATTAAAATTAAGCGGCGAGGCACTGGCCGGTGATAAAAAGACGGGATTTGACGAGCCCACTGTTACCGCTGTTGCCCGTCAGGTAAAAGAACTCGTTGACGATGGACTGGAAGTTGGTATCGTGATCGGAGGAGGCAACTTCTGGAGAGGCCGTTCCAGCGAGAAGATCGACCGGACCAAGGCTGACCAGATCGGTATGTTGGCTACGGTTATGAACTGTATTTATGTATCTGAGATTTTCCGTTCTGTAGGTATGAAGACCAAGGTTCTCACTCCCTTCGCCTGCGGAGCGTTTACTGAGCTTTTTTCCAAGGATCTGGTAAACGAGTGCTTCTCCAAAGGCATGGTAACCTTCTATGCCGGCGGAACCGGCCATCCCTATTTTTCCACGGATACGGCCACGGTGCTGCGTGCCATTGAGATCGAGGCGGATGTGATCCTTCTTGCGAAATCCATCGATGCCGTATACGACAGCGATCCGAAAGTAAATCCCAACGCGAAGAAGTATGACGAGGTTTCCATCCAGGAAGTTATCGACAAAAAACTGGGTGTGGTAGATATGGCGGCTTCCATTCTCTGTATGGAGAACAAGATGCCGATGCTGGTATTCGGCCTCAATGAGGAGAACAGCATTGTAGAAACCGTAAAAGGCAATTTTAAAGGCACAAGGGTGACTGTATAATAACCGGGAGGAAAAAGATATGGATGAAAGAATCAAAGCATATGAGACAAAAATGAGCAAATCCTACGACAGTCTGTTAAAGGATTTCAGTACGATCCGCGCAGGCCGTGCCAATCCCCATGTACTGGACAAGATCACCGTGGACTACTACGGAACACCGACCCCCTTACAGCAGGTGGGAAACATCACCGTTCCGGAAGCTCGGATTCTGATGATCCAGCCCTGGGAGAAAAAGATGATCCGTGAGATCGAGAAAGCCATCATGGTTTCTGATATCGGCATCAACCCCACCAATGACGGTACCTGCATCCGCCTGGTATTCCCGGAGCTTACCGAGGACCGCAGAAAAGATCTTGCCAAAGAGGTAAAGAAAAAAGGCGAGGGCGCGAAGGTTGCAGTCCGCAACATCCGCCGCGATGCAAACGATGCCTTCAAGAAGCTGAAAGGCAGCGACGTATCCGAGGATGAGATCAAAGAGCTGGAAGATAACGTTCAGAAGCTCACCGATAAGTATATCAAAGAGATCGACAAGGCAGTGGAAGAGAAATCCAAGGAGATCATGACAGTATAAAACAGCTGGGCGCTGCTTTTTGGCAGCGCCTAAAATTGTTTCTGGAGGAAATAAATATGGTGATACCGCAGCATGTTGCGATCATTCTGGATGGCAACGGACGATGGGCGAAGAGCAAAGGCATGCCCAGAAACTACGGTCATTCCAGGGGAGCCAAGAACCTGGAAGTGATCTGCGAGGATGCCTGGAATATGGGCATCAAATATCTGACGGTCTATCTGTTTTCCACGGAAAACTGGAAGCGGTCCAAGGAAGAGGTGGACGGCCTCATGAGGCTGTTCCGCAGCTACACAAAGACCTGTATCAAGACTGCCCAGAAAAATAATATGAAAGTACGGGTACTGGGAGATCCCACAGCTCTGGATCCGGATCTTCAGGAGAGCCTGAAAAAGCTGGAGGAGTCCTCGAAGGACAACACCGGACTGAATTTCCAGATCGCCATCAATTACGGCAGCCGGGACGAGATTACGAGAGCGGTCCGCCATCTGGCAGCGGATGTGAAGGACGGAAAGCTGGCCGTTGATGCCATCGACGAGGCCTGCATTTCCGGCTATCTGGACACGAGAGAAGTGCCGGATCCGGACCTTCTGATTCGCACCAGCGGAGAGCAGCGCCTTTCCAACTACCTGCTCTGGCAGCTGGCCTATACAGAATTTTATTTTACCGATGTGCCCTGGCCCGCTTTTACCAAGGAGGAGCTTTGGAAGGCCATCGAGAAGTTCAACAGCCGTGACCGGCGTTACGGCGGAGTGAAGGAGGGATAACGTGTTTAAAACGAGACTGCTCAGTGGTATTGTCCTGGTGATCATCGCTCTTGTGACCATCATCAGCGGCAGTTACCTTCTCTGGGGAACCTTATTCCTGGTGTCTCTCATCGGCCTGACGGAGCTTTACCGGGCTGCAGGCGTACAGGAAAAGGGCTTTTCCCTTCTGGCCTTAATCGGGGCTCTCGGTGTGGCTTCCTATTATTTGCTGTTACTTTTCGGATTTGAGGCATATAGTATGATGGATATGATTTTTATTCTGATCGTACTGATGGCCGTCTATGTATTTACATATCCGAAATACCATGCGGACCAGGTCATGGCGGCCTTCTTCGGCGTGGTCTATGTCTCCGTGATGCTTTCCTATATTTATCTCACCCGGAGTCTTGAGGGCGGAGCCTTTCTGGTATGGCTGATTTTCCTCTGCTCCTGGGGCTGCGATACCTGCGCTTACTGTGTGGGCATCCTCATCGGAAAGCACAAGATGGCTCCTGTCTTAAGCCCGAAGAAATCCATCGAGGGCGCTGTGGGAGGCGTTGTGGGAGCTGCGCTTCTGGGTCTTATCTATGCCCTGGCAGCCGGAAAATTTTTCCCGGAGTTTGATCACAGCCCGGCGGTTTACGCCCTGATCTGTGCAGTGGGAGCTCTCATCTCCATGGTGGGAGACCTGGCGGCTTCCGGTATCAAGAGAAACCACAACATCAAGGATTACGGCAAGCTGATTCCCGGACACGGCGGAATTCTCGACCGTTTCGACAGCGTGATCTTCACGGCTCCGGTGATCTATTTCCTTGCCATTGCCCTTCTGTAAAAAAGAAGCGGAGGAATGCGTATGAAAAAAATAGCGATTTTAGGTTCCACGGGTTCCATCGGCACCCAGACCCTGGAGGTAGTGGAAAACAACGGCGACATTCAGGTGGAAGCCCTTTCTGCCAACGGAAATGTGGACCTTCTCGAGAAACAGGCGAGAAAATTTAAACCTTCTGTCATCGCTGTATTCCGCGAGGATGCAGCGAAGGAGCTGAAAGAACGGTTAAAAGATATGAATATCCGCATCGTGACAGGAATGGACGGTCTCATCGAGATTGCCACGCTGCCCGAGACGGATATCCTGGTGACGGCCATTGTGGGAATGATAGGTATTCTTCCCACGATCGAGGCCATCAAAGCCGGAAAAGATATCGCCCTGGCAAATAAGGAAACTCTGGTGACGGCGGGGCATATCATCATGCCTCTGGCAGAGCGGATGGGTGTTCAGATCCTTCCGGTGGACAGCGAGCACAGCGCCATTTTCCAGGCCCTTCACGGGGAAGACCGGGGCGGAATTGAGAAGATTCTTATCACAGCCTCCGGCGGTCCCTTCCGGGGAAAAAACCGGGCGGAACTTGAGAATGTTCAGGTGGAGGACGCCCTGAAACATCCGAACTGGTCCATGGGCCAGAAGATCACGATCGATTCTGCCACCCTGGTAAATAAGGGGCTGGAGGTCATGGAAGCCAAATGGCTTTTCGGCGTGGATCTGGACCGGATTCAGGTGGTAGTCCAGCCGAAGAGTATCATCCATTCGATGGTAGAATTTAAGGACGGAGCTGTCATCGCCCAGCTTGGGACACCGGATATGAAGCTTCCGATCCAGTACGCCCTCTATTATCCGGAGCGGCGTTACCTTCCGGGAGACCGGCTGGATTTCTGGAAACTGAAGGAAATTACCTTTGAGAAACCGGATACGGATACCTTCCTTGGTCTGCCCCTGGCCTTTCAGGCGGCGAGAACTGGCGGTAGCATGCCAACGGTCTTCAACGCGGCCAATGAGCGGGCTGTGAGCAAGTTTTTGCATCGGAAGATTCGTTTCCTGGATATCTATGATATAATTTCCGACGCAATGGAACATCATAAGGTTATTCCGAATCCTTCCATCGAAGAGATTCTGGCAGCAGAGCAGGCAACATACGAACGAATTGAAAGCAGGTGGTAGGTTGAGTATTATTCTTGCACTTTTTATTTTCAGCCTGATCATTATCATTCATGAGCTGGGTCATTTTCTCCTGGCAAAATACAATGGAGTGACAGTGCTGGAGTTTTCTCTGGGCATGGGTCCCAGAATTTTAAGTACGGTAAAGGGCGGCACCCGGTATTCCTGGAAGCTCCTTCCCTTCGGCGGCTCCTGTGCCATGCTGGGAGAGGATGAGGCCACCACAGAGGAAGGCTCCTTCGGAAGCAAATCCGTCTGGGCCCGAATTTCCGTTATCGCGGCAGGCCCGATTTTTAACTTTATTCTGGCTTTTCTCTTATCCCTTTTTATCATCGGAAGCATCGGTTATGACGCTCCGGTGATCAGCTATGTGGGAGAGGGAACTCCCGCAGCCGAGGCCGGTATCCAGGTGGGAGACCGGATTCTGAAAATGAACAATCAGAAGATTCATGTGGCCCGGGAGATTACCGGCTACACCCTCTATCATCCCAACGAGGAGACGATCACCGTCACCTGGGAGCACGAGGGAGAGAAGAAAACCGCGGATATCACGCTTCAGATGGATGAGGAAGTCGGCAGAAAGCTGATGGGAATTTCCGTCTCCGGCGCCCGCACAAAGCTTGGCCCTGTGGGCGTACTGAAATACAGCGCCTACGAGGTGAAATACTGGATTGCCACCACGCTGGACGGCCTGAAACTTCTGATCAGCGGCAGGCTGGGACTCAACGATATGTCCGGCCCCGTGGGCGTGGTCAACATGATTGGAAGCACCTATAATGAGAGCAAAGCCGACGGCGGCTTCTATGTATGGCTGAACATGCTGAATATTTCCATTCTTCTGACTGCCAACCTGGGTGTCATGAACCTTCTGCCTCTTCCGGCTCTGGACGGCGGCCGCCTGGTTTTCCTTTTCTTGGAAGCCATCCGCCGCAAACGCATCGACCCGGAGAAAGAAGGCATGGTCCATATGATCGGCCTTTTGGCTCTGATGGCATTGATGGTTGTGATTATGTTCAATGACGTAAGAAAACTCTTTTAGTTATTTTTGGAGGCGATTGATATGAAGAGCTTTTTCACAAATCAGGGAGCTTTTTCCGCTGTTTATCTGGTGCTGGGCATCCTGCTTCTGATCCACCCGGTAGCCTTTTCTCGGGCAGTCTGCTATGTCCTTGGCATCTGCGCCTTTGTCTACGGCGCCTGGAAGATTTGGGGTTACTGGAAGGATAGAAAGCTGGGCGGCGTGTTCCAGCTGGAACTCATCGTGGGCGTGATCCTCGTGGTCATCGGCCTGGTGGCTCTCTTTAAATCCGAGGTTCTGCTTTCCATTCTGCCGGTGATCATCGGCCTCATCATCCTCATGGACGGTCTGGTGACGATCAATCAGGCACTGAACCTTCGGAAACTGGATTATCGTTGGAAATACCTTCTGCCCATGGGCATTGTGGTAGCCGTGTTCGGCCTGGTTCTGGTTCTGAATCCCTTCGGAAGCGCGATGCTTCTCATGCGTTTCCTGGGCTTCACACTGCTGGTGGACGGCTTCTGCGACTTCTGGTGGTATTACAGACTGAAAAAACTGTTTGAGTAAACCGGTGGGGACGGAGTTTTTGACATAAACTCCGTCCTTTTTGGCTTTTTAAAGGAGACTTGTATGGAAATAGGAATGTACGAAAAGGAAGTGGAGGATAAAGAAATCCGGGAGATTGCAGAGAGAATCTTACCGGATACTTCTTTTGGAAAAATATACAGAATCTGTGAGCAGTACGGAGAGGAAGAAGCCGACTGCAGGGAATACGACGTTTATAAGCTTGTGACGCCAGAGGGTGATCGGATGCTGAAAAAAGCGGATAAACGGGAGGTTTCAAATTATGAGAAATACCTGAAGCAAAAAGATTTCTGTGTTCCCAAATTTTATGGGCGCTGGGACGACGGCGCGGATATCTGGATCATGCTCGAGAGCATCGAGGGCAATGATTTAAGAGATATGACGGATGAGCTGGCAAAAGCGGCGGCGAAAAGCATTGTTCAGATTCAGAATGCTTTCTGGAATCATCCGGACAGGGAACGCTTTGAAGTCTATCTGGAAAGAATCAGCCGGAGACTCGCCTGCATCAAGGATGAGCCTGAAATCGGCGAAGCCTACGGGCTCTTTTTTGAAAGACAGAAGACCTGCCACAGAACCCTGTCAAACGGTGATTTCCTGGAGTTCAATGTGATTGATAAAAACGGACAGGTATTTATCATTGACTGGGGCTTTGGCGGTATCATGCCCTATTCTCTGGACCTTGCGCGGTTTATCGCCCATGCGACAGAAGACCGGGCGACCTTTCCGTTTTACATGAACGATGAGCAGAAACGTCTGTTTTTGAATACCGTTTACGAAAACTTGGTTGAGAAACTGGATTATGAACAGTATTTATATGACATCAAGCTGGCCGTCCTCAATGAATATGTGGAATTTATCGAAGCGGATGAGGATGACGACAGATGGTATTATAATCATGCAAGAGAGCTGGCAAGAGAGATTTTGGCTGAGAAAGAAGGAAGATAGCAAGATGAAATACGCAGTTATCGGCGCTGGCGGAACCGGCGGTATGATCGGATTTTACATGACAAAGGCAGGAAAAGATGTGACGCTGATTGCCCGCGGCGAGCATCTGGCGAAGATGCAGGAAAAGGGTCTGACGGTGGAAAGAATGTGGGATGGCTCCATGGAGACGCTGCCTGTTTCCGCGACGGATATGGAGCATTACAGGGAGCGGCCGGCCTGTATTTTTTATATGGGAACCGCCCAGTCACTGAAAACAATGACTGAGAGGTTCCTTTTTCATCAGTAAAGCTCTGCGATTCTGGTCACGCCCACATAGATCTCCTGGACCTTATACCAGGTCCGGTAATCCACCTCGCCGGTCTCGGGAAGGCCGAAGATATCCTGGAAGATTTCCACAGCCCGCTGTGTTTCCTCTCCGTAAATGCCGTCTACCCGGATCTTCGGGATCAGGGGATAACTGTTGGAGATGGCGTTGAGCTGCTCCTGGAGCTGTTCGACCTTCTGCCCGCGGCTTCCGATATCCAGAGTCTCCCCGGGCCAGGAAGCCGGGATGCCGGAGATCTCCTCGGCAGAGTTGATATACATATCATCCCCGTAATAATAGCGGAGAATCTCAACAGGTGTATAATTCTGATCCCCCAGATATTTGGAACCCCACTGGGAGAGCCAGTTGGGGCAGCTGACCCTCTGCCCGTCACAGTACTGGGTCAGAATGGGCTGGCGCACATTGGGCCGGGAGAGATAACTTGCAAAGACTTCATCTACCACCTCGGAGATACTCTCAAAAATGTTCCGGTTGGGGATCCATTTGTGGTCGAAAGCGGTAGAGGAAGTGATGGTGAAGGAATAGCCCTTATTTCTATACCATTCGGTATACACCCGGTTCAGCGTAAATGACATAATCGCCAGCACATTCGCCACAATCGCCGCCCTCGGCCAGGTGGCGTAGATCTCGCTGGAGGCCACATTTTTGATGTAATCCGAATAGCGGATATAGTAATCCTGGGCTGTACTGTCCCTGGGGGAGCCGTCGTGGACCACGATGTATTCCGGCACGACCACCCGGCTCAGGACGATCTCACCGGAAGCGTTGACGGGCTTGATTTCTGCCTCGGCGATCTTTGGCGGATAATTGCCGAAAAGCGTATGAGCGGGGATTGTGTAATTCTGGAAGTCGCCGGAGGCCTCTAAGGGGGAGAGTCTTACATCCTGGAGGGCCAGAGAGCCGGAAAAAATCTCTGCCCCCGAGATGGAAAGTGGCTCAAAGCCATCTGCCTGAATCTGGAAAGTATATTCCGAATAGGGTTGGTTTTCGCTGGGTTCCATACTGTACTCAATGGGCGGAGCAGGAAGCTCCACGGTTTCAGAATTTCCATTTGTGTCGGTGCCGATCTCCTCCAGGGCTTTCTCCGGCTGGCCGGTATCGAAGATCCGGATCCGGGCATTTTCCACAGGGGAACGGGTCAGGGCCGAGTCCACATGAATGCGGAGCCGGCCTTTATCCGGTGTATCAGAAGAAAGAGTCTGCGGCATAAGTCAACCTCTGAAAGACTTTCCCTACAGTTTATGCAGCAGGGGTGCCGCTTAAAACTCACTCTTTCGGAAGCTCAGAAGCGCAGTGAGGGCATTTTACCGCGTCGATATGAATCTCGGATTTACAATAAGGACATACTTTGGTGGTAGGTGCTGTTTCCGGTTCCGGCTTCGGGCGGCGGATCACATTGATACCTTTTACTACCATAAAAATAGAGAAGGCAATGATCAGAAACTGGATCACGGTCTGGATAAAGGAGCCGTAAGCGAAAACGGAAGTCGATGCCTTCGCTGCCTCCAGGGTGGGGTAGGACTGGCCGTCCAGGGCGATGAAAAGATTGGAAAAGTCAACCTTTCCGGTGGCGATGCTGATGACAGGCATAAGGACGTCGTTTACCAGGGAATTGATGATGTTGCTGAAGGCTCCGCCGACAATGACACCGACAGCCATATCCATGACATTGCCGCGCATGATGAATTCTTTGAATTCTTCTGTGATCTTGCTCATAAAGAGTTCCTCCTTATAGTAGTTAGTAGTGCTCACGGATTGCTCCGTGCTTTGCACTCACGCAATCCGCCCCGCTATTCGCATATCGTGAAGCTTACGCTCCACTTTTATGCTCATATCGGGGCGTGTCTCAAGATCATATCTCACCCCTTGTGCAAGCACAGGTGTGAGAATGACCTTTTGACCCCAACATCATCATAAATATATCATAGAAAAAAGTTGTCTGCACGGAAAAAATGCATTTTTAGTAAAAAAACAGTTGAAAAATAAAAATGGATGTGATAAAATATCGACAATTTGAGCAAAAGTAAGGGGGGACGACGAATAGGAAAACAGAAGTTCTTATTCCCGTCTCTTTTTTTATGTGCCCCGCAACTGTTTAGAAAGGATTAGGTGACATATGAAAGCATTTCTGATTTTGGAAGACGGAACCGTCTTTACCGGAACCAGCATCGGTTCAACCAGGGAGGTAATCAGCGAAATCGTTTTTAACACTTCCATGACCGGTTATCTGGAAGTCCTGACCGACCCGTCCTACGCAGGACAGGCAGTGGTAATGACCTACCCTCTGATTGGAAACTATGGTATTTGTTATGAAGACATGGAGTCCGGACGCCCCTGGCCGGATGGATATATCGTACGGGAGCTCTCCCGTATGCCCAGCAACTTCCGTTCTGAGGACACCATTCAGAATTTCCTGAAAAAATTCAACATTCCGGGAATTGCAGGAGTAGATACCAGAGCCCTGACAAAGATCCTTCGTGAAAAAGGTACCATGAACGGCATGATCACCACCAACGAGAACTATTCCCTCGATGAGATCATACCGAAGCTGAAAGCCTACACTACTGGAAAAGTTGTGGAGAAAGTTACCTGCAAGGAGAAATATGTGATTCCGGGAGAGGGCCCGAAGGTAGCTCTTCTGGACCTGGGTGCCAAGAGAAACATTGCCCGTTCCTTGAATGAGAGAGGCTGCGAGGTTACAGTTTACCCGGCAGACACCCCCGCGCAGGAGATCATCGCGTCCAAACCCGACGGTATCATGCTTTCCAACGG
Source organism: Fusicatenibacter faecihominis (assembly GCF_020686945.1). Lineage (NCBI taxonomy): Bacteria > Bacillati > Bacillota > Clostridia > Lachnospirales > Lachnospiraceae > Fusicatenibacter > Fusicatenibacter faecihominis. The sequence goes on from NZ_JAJEPR010000015.1 coordinate 69,489, forward strand.
CCCTGGAGACCCGAAGGAATGTACCGGCGTGATCCGCGAGATCAAAAAGCTATATGACACAGAGATCCCCATCTTTGCCATCTGTCTCGGCCATCAGCTCATGGCTCTGGCTACTGGCGCAGATACCCATAAGATGAAATACGGCCATCGCGGCGGCAACCATCCGGTGAAAGATCTGACCACCGGCCGTGTCTACATTTCCTCCCAGAACCATGGTTATGTGGTGGATATGGATACGCTGGATCCGAAGGTGGCAACGCCCGCTTTTGTAAACGTAAACGACGGAACCAACGAAGGTCTTGCCTATACGGGAAAAAATATTTTCACCGTGCAGTTCCATCCGGAGGCTTCCCCGGGACCCCGGGATTCCGGTGTGCTCTTTGACCGTTTTATGAAGATGATGGAGGTAAAAAAGAATGCCTAAGAATCCAGAAATCAAGAAAGTTCTTATGATCGGCTCCGGCCCTATCGTCATCGGCCAGGCAGCAGAGTTTGACTATGCGGGAACCCAGGCTTGCCGTTCCTTGAAGGAAGAGGGCATCGAGGTCGTACTTTTAAACTCCAATCCGGCTACCATCATGACGGATAAAGATATCGCTGACAAAGTTTACATAGAGCCGCTGACTGTGGAAGTAGTAGAGCAGCTCATCGAGAAAGAGAAACCCGACAGCATCCTTCCGACCCTGGGAGGCCAGGCTGGACTGAACCTTGCCATGGAGCTTGCCGAGAGAGGTTTCCTGGAAGAGCACAACGTCCGCCTCATCGGTACCACGGCAGAGACCATCAAGAAGGCGGAGGATCGTCTGGAATTTAAAGAAACCATGGAGAAAATCGGCGAGCCCATTGCAGCTTCCCTGGTTGTTGAGAACGTAGAAGACGGCGTGGCTTTCGCTGAGAAGATAGGCTACCCGGTTGTGCTTCGTCCGGCGTACACCCTGGGCGGCAGCGGCGGCGGTATCGCTCACAACTATGAAGAACTGGTGGAGATCCTGGAGAACGGTCTTCGTCTCTCCCGTGTAGGTCAGGTTCTGGTAGAACGCTGCATCGCCGGCTGGAAAGAGATCGAGTACGAGGTAATGCGTGACAGTGCAGGAAACGTGATCACGGTCTGCAACATGGAAAACATCGACCCGGTTGGCGTGCATACCGGAGATAGTATTGTAGTAGCTCCGTCCCAGACCCTGGGAGATAAAGAGTACCAGATGCTCCGTACCTCCGCTCTGAACATCATCTCCGAGCTGAAGATCACCGGAGGCTGTAACGTACAGTTTGCCCTTCATCCGGAGAGCTTCGAGTACTGCGTCATCGAGGTAAACCCCCGTGTAAGCCGTTCCTCTGCTCTGGCAAGTAAAGCCACCGGTTACCCCATCGCAAAGGTTGCAGCAAAGATCGCTCTTGGCTACACCCTGGACGAGATCAAAAATGCCATCACCGGAAAGACTTATGCGAGCTTTGAACCCATGCTGGACTACTGCGTGGTCAAGATTCCGCGTCTTCCCTTCGATAAATTTATCACCGCAAAGAGAACCCTTACAACTCAGATGAAGGCAACCGGAGAGGTTATGAGCATCTGTGATAACTTCGAGGGCGCTCTGATGAAAGCCATTCGTTCTCTGGAGCAGCATGTGGACTGCCTGCTTTCCTATGATTTCAGCGATCTGGACGACGACGCTCTCATCAAACAGCTGAAAGTCGTTGACGACCGCCGGATCTGGGTTATCGCTGAGGCTCTCCGCCGCGGTGTTACCTATGAGACGATCCACTCCATCACAAAGATCGACGAGTGGTTCATCGATAAGATTGCCATCCTCGTGGAGATGGAGCAGGCCCTGAAGACCCAGGAGCTCACCGTTGACCTCTTAAAAGAAGCCAAGAGACTGGAGTTCCCGGACAATGTCATCGCCCGCCTCACCGGAAAGAGTGAGGAGGAGATCAAGAATCTTCGTTATGAAAACAGTATCGTAGCCGCTTATAAAATGGTAGATACCTGTGCGGCAGAGTTCGAGGCTGAGACCCCGTACTACTATTCCGTATTCGGCCGTGAGAACGAAGCAGTAGAGACCAGCGGAAAGAAAAAAGTTCTGGTTCTCGGTTCCGGCCCCATCCGTATTGGTCAGGGTATCGAGTTCGATTTCTGCTCCGTTCACTGTACCTGGGCATTTAAAAAGGAAGGCTTCGAGACCATCATCATTAACAACAACCCGGAGACCGTAAGTACGGACTTCGATATCGCTGATAAGCTGTACTTTGAGCCGCTGACTCCCGAGGATGTGGAGAACGTGGTAAATATCGAAAAACCCGACGGAGCTGTGGTTCAGTTCGGCGGACAGACCGCTATCAAACTGACCGAGGCTCTGATGAAGATGGGTGTGCCCATCCTCGGAACCTCCGCAGAGAACGTAGATGCGGCAGAGGATCGTGAGCTCTTCGATGCAATCCTGGAAGAGTGCCAGATCCCGAGACCCAAGGGACATACCGTATTTACCGCAGAAGAGGGCATCAAGGCGGCCAATGAGCTGGGCTATCCGGTTCTGGTTCGTCCTTCCTATGTACTGGGCGGACAGGGCATGCAGATCGCCATCAATGACGAGGATGTGGAAAAATACATCGGCATCATCAACCGTTATACCCAGGAACATCCGATCCTGGTAGATAAATACCTGGTAGGAAAAGAGATCGAGGTCGACGCTGTCTGCGACGGGGAGGACATCCTGATCCCGGGTATCATGGAGCACATCGAGCGCGCCGGTATCCATTCCGGAGACAGTATCTCCGTTTATCCGGCACCTAGCCTCAATGATAAAGTAAAAGCCACCATCACTGACTACACCGCGAAGCTGGCGAGATCCCTTCATGTCATCGGACTTATCAACATCCAGTTTATCGTCTGCGGCGAGGATGTTTACGTCATCGAGGTAAATCCGCGTTCCAGCCGTACGGTTCCCTACATCAGCAAAGTAACCGGTATCCCCATCGTTCCTCTGGCAACGAAAGTAATCCTGGGCCGGAAGATCAAGGAGCTTGGCTACACACCGGGACTTCAGAAGGAAGCTGATTACATCGCCATCAAGATGCCGGTGTTCTCCTTTGAGAAGATCCGCGGCGCAGATATCAGCCTTGGACCGGAGATGAAATCCACCGGTGAGTGTCTGGGAATCGCTAAGACCTTCAACGAGGCTCTCTACAAGGCCTTCCTTGGAGCAGGCATCAACCTTCCGAAATACAAGAACATGATCATCACCGTCCGAGATGAGGACAAAGAGGACATCATCGATGTGGCCCGCCGCTTTGAGAAGATCGGCTACCGGATCTTCGCTACTCTGGGAACTGCCAAAGTTCTTCAGGAGGCAGGCGTTCACGCTGTCCGCACCAACAAGGTGGAGCAGCCGTCACCGAACCTTCTGGACCTGATCCTCGGCCACGAGATTGACCTTGTCATTGATACTCCGCCCCAGGGCGTCGAGCATTCCAGAGACGGTTTCGTGATTCGCCGTACCGCCATTGAGACCGGCGTCAATGTTCTGACCGCTATGGATACGGCCAGAGCTCTTGTAACCAGTCTTGAGAACACCGATATCCGTAAGCTGGAGCTCATTGATATCGCAACTGTGAAAAACATCTGAGAATAGAGAATAAAAAATTACCGCAGAGATCTTTGGATTTCTGCGGTAATTTTTTTGAAAAAGGAGAAAAACAATGCCCGAATGGACACATTTTGACGAAAACGGAAACGCCCGTATGGTGGACGTGACAGAAAAAAATCCCACGATCCGTACGGCCACGGCGGTGGGAAGCCTTCTGGTGAGCGAGGAGGTGCTTTCTGCCATCAAAGGCCACGAGATCAAAAAAGGAGATGTGCTCACAGTGGCCCAGGTGGCAGGAATTATGGCGGTGAAACAGACCTCCCACCTGATTCCCATGTGCCATCCGCTGCTGACGCAGAACTGTACAGTCAATTTTGCGCTGGAGGAAAAGCCCTCACCCAGAGTCATCGCCCGCTGCACCGTAAAGCTGGAGGGAAAGACTGGTGTGGAGATGGAAGCTCTCACCGGCATCTCTGTAGCCCTGCTCACGGTCTATGACATGTGCAAGACCCTGGACAAACGGATGATTATGACGGATGTTCACCTGGAAGAGAAGACCGGAGGAAAAAGCGGAGAGTTCCATTTTTGATTTTTGACAGATAAAAAAAGCCTGGAGCAGACGAAACAACATTGCTCCAGGCTTTTTTCAGTAAAATTAGTTATCTTCCGGCATATCCTCGCTGGTGTATACCTGACGTTTTCTTGCCATCTCATCACTTTCGAGGTATTCATCGTAGGTGGTGATCTTATCAATCATGGTGCCGTTCGGCAGGATCTCCATGATACGGTTGGCCGTGGTCTGAACGATCTGATGGTCGCGGGAAGCGAAGAGAATCACGCCCGGGAATTTGATGAGACCGTTGTTCAGAGCGGTGATGGACTCCATATCCAGATGGTTGGTCGGCTCGTCCAGAACGAGTACGTTGGCTCCGGAGATCATCATCTTGGAGAGCAGGCAGCGGACTTTTTCTCCTCCAGAGAGGACTTTGACTTTCTTCATACCGTCGTCGCCGGCGAAGAGCATTCTTCCGAGGAAGCCGCGGACATAGGTGGCATCCTTGATCTCGGAGAACTGGGTCAGCCAGTCAACGATAACCAGATCGTTGTCGAATTCTTTCGTGCTGTCCTTCGGGAAATAAGCCTGGCTGGTGGTCACGCCCCATTTATAGCTTCCCTCGTCGGGCTCCATCTCTCCGGTGAGAATCTGGAAGAGGGTGGTTTTTGCAAGTTCGTTTCCGCCGACGAAAGCAACCTTGTCGTCATGGCCGAGGATGAAGGAGATGTTGTCCAGAACCTTCACACCGTCGATAGTCTTGCTGATGCCTTCTACGGTGAGCACTTCATTTCCGATTTCGCGGTTGGGACGGAAATCAATGTAGGGATATTTACGGCTGGAAGGACGGATCTCATCCAGCTGGATTTTTTCCAGGGCACGTTTACGGCTCGTAGCCTGTTTGGATTTGGAAGCGTTGGCGCTGAACCGGGAGATGAACTCCTGCAACTCTTTGATTTTTTCCTCTTTTTTCTTGTTGGCTTCTTTCATCTGACGGATCATCAGCTGGCTGGACTCGTACCAGAAATCGTAGTTTCCGGCGTAGAGCTGGATCTTGCCGTAGTCGATGTCGGCGATGAAGGTGCAGACCTTGTTGAGGAAATAACGGTCATGGGAAACGACGATAACCGTATTGTTGAAGTTGATGAGGAACTCCTCAAGCCAGCTGATTGCATCGAGGTCCAGATGGTTGGTCGGCTCGTCGAGCAGAAGGATATCGGGGTTTCCGAAAAGGGCTTTGGCCAGAAGAACTTTCACCTTCTCACTTCCGTTCAGGTCCTTCATGAGAGAGTAGTGAAGCTCCGGAGCGATGCCCAGACCGTTTAAGAGAGTGGCGGCATCAGACTCGGCCTCCCAGCCATTCATCTCGGCAAACTCACCCTCCAGCTCACTGGCGCGGATACCGTCCTCGTCGGTGAAATCCTCTTTCATGTAGATGGCTTCTTTTTCCTTCATGATATCATAGAGGCGCTGGTTTCCCATGATGACGGTGTCCAGTACGGGGAAACTGTCGTATTTGAAGTGGTCCTGCTCCAGTACGGAAAGACGCTGGCCCGGGGTGATGATGACATCGCCGCTGGTGGTCTCGAGCTGACCGGAAAGAATCTTTAAGAACGTGGATTTTCCGGCGCCGTTGGCTCCGATGAGGCCGTAGCAGTTGCCTTCGGTGAATTTGATGTTGACGTCCTCGAAAAGGGCTTTTTTGCCGATTCGAAGAGTGACATTATTTGCACTGATCATATTTGTATTGTACCTCCTTAGAAACAGGACTGCATGTGGTCATACAGCGGTTTCCTGGCTTTTCACATGTTTTTTGACTGCATCGTTTCTATTCTAACTGAAAACAGAAAAAAAGCAAGTGAAAAATGGAAAAAACCGGGCTGCTTCCGAAAAAAGACAAATTGGTTTTGTGTTGACTCTTGTGGATTTTGAAAAAGACTTTGTTAAAAATCGCTAAAACCGCATATTTCCGGCATTTTTCCATTGGGAGAAAATATTGAGAAATCAGTTGCTTTTTGACGTAAATCATGGTAGAATGGAAACAATCAAAATAAAACAACACAATCAAACATAAGGAGGATCATTCTCATGGCTATTAACGAGTATGAAATCAAAAAACAGATCTGCGACATCGGCAAACGCATTTATGACCGGAACATGGTTGCTGCAAACGATGGAAACATTTCCGTAAAACTGAACGACAATGAATTCCTTTGCACCCCGACCGGTGTTTCCAAAGGTTTCATGACTCCGGAGTACATCTGTAAAGTAGATGCCAAAGGAAACGTAATCCAGGCAAACGGAAACTTCCGTCCGTCTTCCGAGATCAAAATGCACATGAGAGTGTATGAGAAGAGACCGGATGTAGGTGCAGTTGTACACGCTCATCCGAACTTCGCTACCGCTTTTGCTATCGCAGGTATTCCGCTGACACAGCCGATCATGCCCGAGGCAGTTATCGCTCTTGGCTGCGTGCCCATCGCTGAGTACGGCACACCGTCCACTGTTGAGATTCCGGACAACATCGAGAAATACCTTCCGTACTACGACGCAGTTCTTCTTGAGAACCACGGCGCACTGACCTGGAGCACCGACCTTCTGGCAGCATACATGAAGATGGAGTCTGTAGAGTTCTACGCAGAGCTTCTCTACAAATCCAAAATGCTGGGCGGCCCGAAGGAGTTCGACAAAGAGCAGATCGCAAAACTGTACGAGATCAGAAGAAAAATGGGTCTTCCGGGCAAACATCCCGCAAACCTGTGTGCAGAGCTGAACGGACCGGGCAAAGGATGTCATTCCTGCGATGCAGCATGCTCCTGCGGTACCAAGAAAGCAGAGCCGGATGTAGAGAAGATCGTCGCTGAAGTGACAAAGAAGATTCTGGAGCAGATGAAATAATTTTTAAGGAGGCTCATTATGGCTATTAACGAACAAGAGATCCAAGAGATTGTTCGAAGCGTCCTGAAGGGCATGGGTACCACAGCTGCGGCACCGGCAGCCCCGAAGGCTCCGGAGAAGAAGCTTCTGGGTATCTTTGAGACCGCAGATGAAGCCATCGCGGCAGCAAAGGCAGCACAGAAGGAAATTCAGCCGATGCCCCTGGAATTCCGTGAAAAAATCATTGCAAATATCCGTAAAAAAACACTGGAAAACGCCAAGCTCCTTTCCGAGCTGGCAGTAGAAGAGACCGGCATGGGAAATGTCGGCCACAAGATCATCAAGCATCAGCTGGTGGCTGAGAAGACTCCGGGCACGGAGGATCTCAAGACCATCGCCTGGTCCGGTGACAGAGGCCTGACACTGACTGAGATGGGTCCCTGGGGAGTGATCGGAGCTGTCTGCCCCTCCACAAACCCGACCTGTACCGTCATCTGCAACTCCATCGGCATGCTGGCTGCTGGAAACGCAGTCGTATTCATGCCTCACCCCAGCGCAAAGAACTGTTCCAATCTGGCCATTGACATGGTAAACCGTGCCAGTGTTGAGGTTGGCGGTCCGGAGAATATCGTGACCGCAGTTGCCGAGCCCACCATGGATGTGAGCAACTACATTTTCAAGCACAAAGACGTGGATATGCTCTGTGCTACCGGCGGCCCGGGCGTTGTGACCGCAGTCCTTTCCTCCGGAAAGAGAGCAATGGGAGCAGGAGCAGGCAACCCGCCTGTACTGGTGGATGAGACCGCCAATATCCCGAAAGCAGCCCAGGATATCATCAACGGCTGCACCTTTGATAACAACCTTCCCTGCATCGCAGAGAAAGAGGTTGTCGTTGTAGATACCGTGGCAGACGAGCTGATCTATCACATGGAACAGAATGGCTGTTATCATGCGAGCCCTGAAGAGGTCCAGAAGCTGGTAGATACCGTTCTGGATGACAAGAATGGCAAGAAAGTCATCAGCCGTAAATGCGTGGGACGCAGTGCCAAAGTCCTTCTCGGAAAAATCGGTGTGACCGTAGGCGACGAAGTCCGCTGCATCATTTTCGAGGGAGAGAAGACACATCCCCTGATCTGGACAGAGCTGATGATGCCGATTCTCGGTATCGTCCGTGTGAAAAATGTGGATGAGGGAATCGCTGTGGCAGTAGAGCTGGAGCACGGCAACCGCCATTCCGCTCACATGCACTCAACCAACATCAACAATCTGACCAGATTTGGAAAAGCCATTGACACCGCTATTTTCGTAAAGAACGCACCTTCCTATGCGGCACTGGGCTTCGGCGGAGAAGGATATCCCACCTTCACCATCTGCAGCCGTACCGGAGAGGGTCTTACCTCTGCAAAGAGCTTTACAAAGGCAAGAAGATGTGTCATGGGCGATGCACTTTGCATCAGATAAGGAGTGATAAACGTGGAAATGAATATTGAAGAAATCGTAAAACAGGTCCTGGCTGAGATGAAAGGAGCCGCTCCTGCTGACGTGGCTCCCGCTGTAAAAGCAGATCCCGCGGCAACAGCAGCAGGCGAGATCCCGAAGACCGCTCATGTAGCAGTCCTCACCGCCCTGGAACATTTTGATATCAAAGAGTATCCGATGCCGGAAGTCGGCGACGACGATATCCTCGTAAAAGTAGAGGGCTGTGGAGTCTGCGGTACCGATGCTCATGAGTTCAAGAGAGATCCCTTCAGCCTGATCCCGGTAGCTCTGGGACATGAGGGAACCGGTGAGATCGTAAAAATGGGTAAAAACGTAAAAGTTGATACCGCTGGTAAACCGGTTCGGGTAGGCGACAAAGTCGTTACCTGCATGATCTTCAAGGATGATCCGGAGATCACAATGTTCGACCTGAACAAGAAAAATGTAGGCGGAGCTGATGTATACGGCCTCCTTCCAGATGACGATGTACATCTGAACGGCTGGTTCTCCGATTATATCCTGATCAGAGGCGGCAGCTTCGGTTCTACCTTCTTTAATGTAAGTGATCTGGATCTGGATTCCCGTATTCTCATCGAGCCGTGTGCTGTACTGGTACATGCCGTTGAGAGAGCAAAAACCACCGGTATCCTTCGCTTCAATAGCCGTGTTGTTGTACAGGGCTGCGGACCGATCGGTCTGATCTGCATCGCTATCCTGAAAACCATGGGTGTTCAGAACATCTGTGCAGTAGACGGAGAGCAGAAACGTCTTGACTTCGCTAAGAAGATGGGCGCAAAGATGACTGTAAACTTCAAGGATCACAAGGGCATCGAAGCTCTGGCCGGAGCAGTAAAAGACGCTTTCGGCGGTCATCTGGCAGACTTCGCATTCCAGTGTACCGGTTCTCCGGTGGCACATGCCAATATCTATAAATTTATCCGCAACGGCGGCGGCCTCTGCGAGCTTGGTTTCTTTATCAACGGCGGCGATGCAACCATCAACCCGCACTTTGATATCTGCTCCAAAGAGATCACGATCGTTGGTTCCTGGGTATACACTCTGAGAGATTATGTAACAACCTTTGATTTCCTGAAGAGTGCAAAAGAGATCGGCCTTCCGATGAGCGAGCTCATCACCGATAAGTTCCCGCTGGAGGAGATCAACGAGGCTCTTAAGACCAACCTGGCTATGACCGGACTTAAGATCGCTATCGTCAACAAGTAAGCAGAAAGGAGTGACAGGCCATGCAGGAGGCAGCAGGTCTTCTGGAGGTGTTTGGCTGTGTGGCAGCCTTTGCGGCAGCAGATGCGGCAGCGAAAGCGGCCAACGTCACCATCCAGTCCATTGATAAAAACAAACCTGCCAATGCGGATGCGTTGCCGGTACCACTCATCACCTGCCTGAAGATCAGAGGCAGCGTAGCTGACGTGGAGGCGGCCATGGATGCAGCAGCCGCGGCAGCAGAAAGTATCACTGGTGTGGTATCCCGTTATATCATCGCCGGTCCGTCCGAGGAGACGGAGAAAATGCTGAGGATCAGCGCTATATAATTGTCTTGCAATGTCAGGCAGGATATATTAAAATAAAAGAAGAATGATTGGTTTAACCCGCACAAGGAGGATATAGGAAATGACACAGGAAGCATTAGGAATGGTAGAAACCAGAGGACTCGTAGCAGCAATCGAGGCTTCTGACCAGATGGTAAAAGCAGCAGATGTAACTCTGATCGGTACTGAGAAGATCGGTTCCGGACTGGTAACTGTTATGGTACGCGGCGATGTTGGAGCTGTTAAGGCTGCTACAGAGGTTGGCGGAGCAGCAGCTTCCAGACTGGGCGAACTCGTAGCTGTACATGTAATCCCGAGACCGCACAACGATGTGCAGAAAATTCTGCCGACCATCTAATCGCGGAAACTCTAAAATCCAGTAAAGGAAAAGGAAGCACATATGAAAGCGATTGGATTAGTTGAGCTGCCTAACTGCACGGATGCCATTCAGGCGCTGGATGTTATGCTGAAGACAGCAGATGTTCAGTTCCTCACCTGGGAGAAGAAGTTAGGCGGAAGGTTGGTAACGCTCATCGTCCAGGGGAATGTTGCCGCGGTGACAGAAGCAGTGGAAGCTGCAAAACACAGAGCCGTCGGACGCGTGGTGGCTTCCACAGTGATTGCAAATCCGCACGAAGAAACTTGGAAGTTGATAGAGGTCAGCAGAAGAAAGTATCCGTATCTGCGGGACCTTAACGATACTTCTGTCTGACAGACAGGGGTTAAAGGAGGAAATAAGAATGGAACTTCAGGCATTAGGTATGATCGAAACGAGAGGACTGGTAGCTTCTATCGAGGCTGCCGACGCTATGCTGAAAGCCGCTAACGTTGTTCTGGTTGGTACTGAGAAGATCGGTTCCGGACTGGTAAGCGTTATGGTTCGCGGTGATGTTGGAGCTGTCAAGGCTGCTGTTGAGGCAGGAAGCGCAGCTGCAGAGAAGCTTGGTGAGATCATCGCAGTTCATGTAATTCCGAGACCGCACAGTGATGTGGAAAAGATTCTGCCGCAGGCATAAGATGAAATAAAGGGTGCCGCAGGAGTGCAATAAGTCTCTAGGGCGGCGCCCTTTTCTGCTTATGTATAACAGCAGCGGAAAACTTCGGAGAAAGGAACAGATTATGCAGGAACAAGAGTTAGTAAATGCAATAGCGAAGCTGGTTGTGGAACAGCTGAAAAATGTAGATGTCTGCGATCCGAAAGACCGGATTCCGGTGGGCATTTCCGCAAGACATGTACATCTTTCCCAGGCAGATCTTGAGACCCTGTTCGGAAAAGGCTATGAACTGCATAAAAAGAAAGATCTTATGGGCGGGCAGTATGCGGCGCAGGAGTGTGTGACCATCATTGGAACAAAGCTCCGTGCCATCGAGAATGTCCGTGTTCTGGGACCGGTTCGGAAACAGACACAGGTGGAGGTTTCTGCGACGGATGCAGTGAGACTGGGAGTGAAAGCTCCGGTTCGTCTGTCCGGCGATTTGGCAGGTTCCGCACCGGTGACTCTGGTGGGACCGAAAGGCGCCATCTATCTGAAAGAGGGATGTATCGTGGCAAAACGCCATATCCATATGTCTCCGGAAGATGCAGCACGTTTTGGCGTAGTGGACAAACAGGTAGTAAAGGTTCGTTTTGAGAGCGGAAGAGGCGGTACGCTGGAAGATGTGCCGGTCCGTGTGGATCCTTCTTTTGATCTGGAGATGCACATCGATACTGATGAGGCAAACGGCTTGGGCATCGCCAAGGATATGGGCTATCTGATCAAATAGCAGAAAAAGGGGACTTAGGAAGGACTTGATACAAAGATGATTATTGGCAAAGTTGTTGGAACCGTGATTTGTACGAGAAAGAACAGCAGTCTTGTGGGCAGCAAATTTCTGATCGTTGATCCCATGGAAAAAATGGAGATTGACGGCTGTGACCGGATCGTGGCTGTGGACGATGTGGGAGCCGGTATCGGCGAACTGGTCCTGGTGGCTACGGGCAGTGCGGCAAGACTTGGCTGCGGCGATCCGAATTCCCCGGTGGATGCATGTATTGTTGGTATCGTTGATGACCCGCAGAAAATAGTCATTGTGGAATAAAAGACAGGTTGGAGTAGTGGACATGGTTAGTATGTTAGATTTAAAAAACGCTTTATTTGAGGGCGGTGTCGTAGGTGCCGGTGGAGCTGGTTTTCCCACCCATGCAAAGCTTTCTGACCAGGCAGATACAGTGATTCTGAACTGTGCAGAGTGTGAGCCGCTGATCAAGGTTGACCGTCAGCTGATGGTAGACTATATCAATGAGATCCTTTCCGGTATGCAGATGATGGTGGAAGCCATGGGAGCAAAGGAAGGAATCATTGCGGTTAAGAAATCCTACACAGCCTCAATCGAAGCAGTAAAGAGCAATATTGGAAATTACAAGAATCTCCGTCTTCACATTTTACCGGACATTTATCCGGCAGGAGACGAGGTGGTTCTGATTTATGAGACTACCGGACGGATCGTTCCCCAGGGTAAGATCCCCATTCTGGTAGGCTGTGTCGTTTGTAACGTTGAGACCGTTCTGAACATTTATCAGAAAGTTACCAGCGACACCAATGTGGTAAATAAATTTGTGACTGTGGCAGGTCTGGTTAAGAAACCGGTAACGGTGAAAGTTCCTGTCGGCGTCACCGTAAAAGAACTCATCGACATGGCAGGCGGAGTTTCCACAGAAGAGTATGTACCTCTGATGGGAGGCCCCATGACCGGACGGATCTGCGGCCTGAATGATGTTGTTACCAAGACGACAAAGGCGCTTCTGATCCTGCCTCCGAACTGTCTGCCTATCCGCAAACGCCAGAGTTCTCCGAAAATGGATATCCGGAATGCCATGAGCGTATGTTCTCAGTGCTCCATGTGTACGAGTCTCTGTCCCAGAAACCTTCTCGGACAGTCCATCGCACCGAATGTATTTATGAGAGCCATCGCCAACGGACTTACCTATGATGTGGAACCGTTTTTGAACTCCTTCTTCTGCTGCTCCTGCGGCCTCTGCGAGATGTATTCCTGCCATCAGGGCCTGTCTCCCAGAAGACTTCTGGATCAGTACAAAGGAGCGCTCCGTGCGAAAGGTGTCCGGGTTCCGGACAAACCGGGAAAAGGTGTGGCAGATCCCATGCGTGATGAGCGCCGGGTTCCGGAGCATCGCCTGATTACGCGTCTGGGTCTGGCAGGTTTTGATGTTCCCGCACCCATGACAGAGATCACTTCCGTAAAAGAAGTCAAGCTCATGCTCCGTCAGAACATCGGAGCTCCCTGTGTTCCCTCTGTAAAAGTAGGAGATACAGTCAGTGTAGGACAGAAGATCGCAGCCCCGCCTGAGGGTGCTCTGGGAACCTGCCTGCACGCAAGTATTGCCGGAACGGTTACTGCGGTAACGGACAATTTCGTGAGTATTAAAGCATAATGGAGATGAAAAACGATGAAAGCAATAGGAATGGTAGAATATAAGACAGTCTCCTCTGGTATCAAAGCGGCTGATCTTATTGTAAAAACAGCAGAGGTTGAGCTTCTGGAAGCTCAGACAGTATGCCCCGGTAAGTTCATTATCCTCTTTACCGGTGATTTAAGTGCAATCAGAGTCTCCGTTGATGCGGCAGTCAAAACCTATCCGGAAAGCCTGATTGACAGCTTTGTCCTGGGTAATCCCCACGAGTCCCTGTACCGTGCCCTGCACTGTACGGCAGAAGTGGATACGATCCAGGCCCTCGGCGTAATCGAAACCTTCACAGGAGCGTCTGCCATCGTGGCAGCCGATCATGCAGCCAAGACCGCGGAGGTAACGGTATTTGAAGTCCGTCTCTGCCGTGGTATGTGCGGAAAATCCTATGTGCTTCTGACCGGCAGCGTAGCTGCAGTGACAGAGGCAGTGGAATCCTCCGTGGCACACCTCAAGGAAGAGGGTACGATGCTGGATTACGCGGTAATCCCGAGTCCGTCGAAGGATTTTGTGAAGACGTTGATTTAATGTTTTTGTGAAAAAGATATGGGAAAAAGGAATGGGTGAGGAAGACCTGTTCCTTTTTTTTATACTTTGGAAAGCCTACGAAAACTAAATTCGAGGGGGCGGCTCGGAGTCGCGAGCCCGCCGCCCCCAGA